>CAYHBX010000025.1:0-12060 GCA_964355005.1 uncultured Candidatus Saccharibacteria bacterium
CCCACGCGATATTTTTTTTTACTCTTATATGAGGGCAACCTCTATTCAAGTGTGACTGGAGTTCAGACGTGTGCTCTTCCGATCTGAAGCAAATCCACCTGGAATAGAAACCAAAAATTGGCGGAGATTAGAAGGCTAGATAGTTTTGGAATCCGTATACACCGGGGCCGACAGTGGCGAGAACCAAGAGGGCAGTCAAAAGCAACAAGTCTAGCTCATAGCCGTTGACCAATTTCATGCCTTGTTTCTTTTTCCAGAGCGCGGCAACTAGCATGTTGACGGCCAGTAGAATTCCGGCAATCTGAATGTAAGCTCCGGTTAAGACCGCCAAGCCGCCGAAAACTTCCACAAAAGCGACGATCGTTCCCCAAAAAGCTCCGGGCTTGAATCCCATGCCGGTGAAATTCTGGGCGTTCTGCTTGAGGTTTTTAATTTTTGGTAATCCGTGCGCCAAAAATATCGCGGCGATGATGAGGCGGAGTGACAATAGGGTCCAGTCAGAGAGAATCGGAATCAAAGTTAATATATTCATCCCTCACACAACAAGGATTGCGAAGCGTTTTCACATCCTTGGTTTAACTTAGACGACGATTTTATTTGAATAATCATAGTTGCTTAGATAAATTACGGCTTCGAGTTAATGATCCTTGTTGTGTGCAGGGATTCATCTTTCTATTATAGCACTTTATTTTCGCGTTATATTATAGTATTATAAGGCGAAACTAAGTTGAGTTTATGGCCTCATCGTCTAATGGCTAGGACAGCCCCCTTTCACGGGGCAAATAGGGGTTCGATTCCCCTTGGGGCTACAAATTAAAATGGAAAAAGAACCGAATATTCCCTCCCAACCGGAAAACCCGGAAGAGGATATAAAAGTTATAGACGGCAAAAAGTGTCGCCGAGTTAATAGCGGATATACTATTCGGCAATATTATTCTCACTCGACCCCGGAGAAAGGACCGGGACCCGGATGGGACTTCAGGAAGAGCTTATTGGATGATAACTACGCCATGGAACAATTTGGAAGAACTTTCACCGAGAAAGAAGTGTATGGCCCCGACCAGCTTCCGGACGATCCGTTTTATAATTGGGAGCCGATTGAAGAGAAATAGCGCCTGATGAAAATTTTAGCGATCGAAACATCCTGCGACGAAACGGCAATCGCTTTAGTTGAGGCGAAGGGCGGAATAAAAAAACCGCAGTTTAAAGTTTTGGAAAATATCGTTTCTTCACAAATAGCGATTCATCGCCCGTTCGGGGGAGTGGTGCCGAATTTGGCAAAGCGTGAACATATTAAAAATCTCCCGAAGTTGTATAAGTCGTTAGTCATTAGCTCCGACGCTATCGGTCGGAGAGCCGACCCCGGGCGTCGGCTTCGTAAGTCGTTGAAGTTTGACTTGATCGCCGTTACGGTCGGTCCGGGGTTGGAGCCGGCGCTTTGGGCCGGGATTGAATTCGCGAAAAAACTTTCTAAAGAAACAAAAAAACCTTTGGTCGGAGCGAATCACATGGAAGGACACCTCTACTCCAATTGGATTAATCCACTTGGAGTAAAATCTAAATCCCAAACCCTAAACTCTAAACAAAAAGGTGGGGAAATAAAATTTCCGGCGGTAGCGTTGGTCGTCAGCGGCGGGCACACGATGGTCATCAAAATGGATTCGCTGACGAAGTGGAAAAAACTTGGTGAGACTCGCGATGATGCCGCAGGCGAAGCTTTTGATAAAGTTGCGCGTCTTCTTGGGTTGCAATATCCTGGCGGACCGGAAATTGAAAAATTAGCAAAAAAAGGAAATTCAAAAGCAATAGATTTTCCCCGCCCGATGTTGAAGGAAAACCCAACGAAACCACGAAAAATAACTTCGTTATCTCGTGGCTATGGGGCACGCTACGAATTCAGCTTTTCCGGATTGAAAACTTCCGTTCTTTACTACGTGAGAGATAATGCAAAAAATGAATCCGGGAATGCGAATCATGCGAACGGTTCGCAACATTCGCATAATCTTTCTGGTTCGCGTTATGACGTTGCTGATGTATGCGCTTCTTTTCAACAAGCAGTGATTGACGTGTTGGTCGGTAAAACTATGCGAGCCGCGGAAGAATTTGGAGCGAAGTCGGTTTTACTTTCTGGCGGAGTGGCTGCGAATAAAACTTTGCGTTCTGCTCTCGAACTGCGGACTAAGGACCATGGACTGACTTTCCACGTTCCCGATTTTCAATACAATACCGACAATGCGGTAATGATCGCCGCCGCCGCGTATGTTGCGAAGTTGCGCAAGAAAAAATATCCAATGCGAGCCAATTCCAATTTGAGTCTGTAGGGGGCTTGTCCCTCACATAAGTACTTATGTGAGGGGTGGGGATAACTTACGCTTGCGCGCGCTTCGTGATTCTATAGAATAGTTATTAGCTCTCCAAAAAGTTAATACAAACCGGCGTGAATCGCCGGGCAACATGCGAACGCTGTTCGCATCACAGTTCTTTCATTTCCCTCTCAAATAACCCCGACCTCGTGTCGGGGTTGATTTTTTATTTTCGGAAAATCCATTACTATAAGTCTTATGACTGAAGAGTTGCCAAAAGCCTATGACCCGGAAGCAACCGAAGACCGGATCTATAAATTTTGGGAAGAAGGAAAACATTTTCAACCCGTCGTTGGTCGTAAGTCGTTAGTCGGCAAAGCGAAGCGCTATGCTATCCATCTGCCTCCGCCGAACGTGACGGGCTCTTTACACATGGGCCACGCGCTGAACGCGACCATCACGGATATTTTAGTCCGCTATCATCGGATGCGTGGTGATGAAACCGTTTGGTTTCCCGGCACTGACCACGCCGGCATTGCTACTCAAAGCGTGGTGGAAAAAAATTTAAAAAAAGAAGGCATCAGCCGCTGGGAGCTAGGCCGGGAAAAATTTATTGAAAAAGTTTGGGAGTGGCGGAAGCAGTATGGCGACATCATCATCAATCAGTTAAAAAAACTTGGCGCTTCCGCGGATTGGTCGCGGGTCCGCTTTACGATGGATCCGGAGTATGCCGATTGGGTGAAAAAAGTTTTCATTCATTATTTTGAAAAGGGGTGGATCTATCGCGGCAAGCGAGTGGTCAGCTGGTGCACAGCTTGTCAGACTTCTTTGTCGGATTTGGAAATTGAATACAAAGAAGAAAAAACAAAACTTTGGCATATTAAGTACCCGATTATTGATAATGCGAACAATGCTAAGGAATATGCGAATGTTGCGGACGGTTCGCATTACATCGTGGTAGCTACGACTCGGCCGGAGACGATGCTTGGCGATTCAGCGGTCGCTGTAAATCCGAAAGATAAGCGCTATGAAAATCTTGTCGGCAAAAAAGTTTTGCTGCCCATCGTTGGCCGCGAGATCCCGATTGTTGCCGATGAAAAAATTGATATGACCTTCGGCACGGGCGCGGTGAAAGTTACTCCGGCGCATGATATGTTGGATTCCGAAATTGGTAACCGGCACAAACTTTCATTCATCCAAATTATTAATGAAAGAGGAAAGATGACCGTTGAAGCCGGGAAAGAATTTGAAGGTTTGAAAATTTTAGAAGCGCGTGAAAAAGTTGTCGCTGAATTGGACAAGCTGGGCCTGATAGAAGAGATAGATGACTACACCCACAACCTGGCGATCTGCTACCGAAGCGCGACCCCCATTGAACCGCTTTTGAGCGATCAGTGGTTTTTGAAAATGGAAAAACTCGGCAAGGAAGCGCTGAAAGCCGTGACTTCTAAAAAAACCCGCATCTTGCCGGAAAATTTTGAAAAGCCGTATGTCGCCTGGCTAGAGAATGTTCGTGACTGGTGTATCTCCCGTCAGATCTGGTGGGGGCACCAACTTCCTGTTTTTTTCTGCAGAAAAAAACAGGAAGAGTTAAAAGTTGAAAGTGAAAAGTTTAAAGTTGGGGAAGGGGATTTTGTAGTTGCGGCAGAAAAACCGAAAACTTGCCCGATCTGCAAAAGTTGCGAGATGGAGCAGTCCCAGGACGTCCTAGATACCTGGTTCTCTTCCGCGCTCTGGCCGTTTGCCGGGCTTTCCGAAGAAGACCGGAAGAAATTCTATCCTTCCAATGTTTTAATCACCGCCCGAGACATTATTAATCTTTGGGTGGGCCGGATGATTTTTTCCGGAATTGAATTTATGGGCGAGACTCCGTTCCCGGATGTTTTGATTCACGGCACTATTCTGACGAAAGATGGGAAGAGGATGTCTAAAAGTTTAGGAACGGGTATAGACCCCATCGGTTTAATAGAGAAATATGGAGCGGACGCCACCCGCTTCGGCATAATTTGGCAGGCGATGGGTAATCAGGACATCCATTGGGACGAGGCCGCGGTTCAAGCCGGTAAAAAATTCGCCAACAAGCTTTGGAACATAGCCAGATTCGTCCAAGGACGAATAGGAGTGTCAGGTATCAAGCATCAAGTATCAAGTAAAGAGTTAAAAGATCGGGAAATCATCGAAAAGTTAGAGGGATTAAAGAAAGAAGTTGAAAAGGGGATAGAGAGTTATGACTTCGGGCCGACTTTGCGTAAAATCTACGATTTTGTCTGGCATGAGCTGGCGGACAAGTATATAGAAGAGACTAAATCCAGAGAAGATGAAAATGTTAAAATGACTTTAGGATATCTTTTGGCGGAATCGCTGAAATTGCTCCATCCTTTTATGCCGTTCATCACCGAGGAGCTTCATCAGCGCCTAAGCGGAGATTCCCAAGCCCTCATCGCTTCAGAATGGTAACTACTGTAATTCTGGTTTTATTAGGAACCATTCCCGGATTGGCCTGGTTAGCTTTTTATTTGCGGGAAGACGCGCGGCATCCCGAACCAAAGAAATTGATCTTTTACACTTTTCTTGCTGGGGCATTGGTGACTGTTTTTGTTCTGCAGGCGCAGATCATTGTTAATGATTGGGTTATTTCTAAGGGATTTTCCACTTACAGCCCGCTTTCGTTTTTCTTTCTCGGGGCAGTAGAGGAGTTTTTCAAGTTTCTTGCCGTTTACTTGGTAGTCAGCCGGCGGAAAGATTTCGATGAGCCAATCGACGCGATGGTGTATATGATAGTAGCGGCTCTGGGATTTGCTACCGTTGAGAATGTCGCCTCTATCTTCCAGGCTGACGGATTGTCTTTGAGCTCCCCGGGACCATTAGAAACGACCGCCCTGCGTTTTGTGGGGGCAACTTTACTGCACAGCTTGACCTCCGCGCTCGTTGGATATTATTGGGGTAAGTCCTTGGCCGGCCGAGGAGGAAAGGTGGCGTTGATCGGGCAGGGGCTTTTGATTGCCACTTTGTTGCACACCCTTTTCAACTACCTTATAATTAAATCGGAACCCGTAGCCTTGCCGCTGATCTTTCTGATGTTCATGGCGCTATTCGTTCTGAACGACTTTGAGAAACTTAAAAAATCAAACAGCAGTTGAAAGTTTATGAAGTTATAAAGTCTATGGAAGAAGATAAAGAAATAGAAGAGGTAGTTGATGAGACCCCGGCCGAAGCGCCGGAGGTTGAATTAGTTAAATCTAGTTCGGCTTTGCGGGAGCGTGGAGCGGATTTGAGCGAAGATTTTATTGATGAAGACGAGGGCCAGCTCACCGTGGATCTTTATCAGACCCCGGATGAGATCATTCTGGAGTCTCCGATCGCCGGAGTGCGACCGGAAGATTTGGATATCGCTATTACCAGCGAGTCGGTTAGCATCAAAGGAAAACGCGAGAAAGAAAAGCGGGTTAAAGATGAAGATTATTTTTATCAGGAATGTTATTGGGGGAGGTTTGCCCGATCCATTATTCTTCCGCAGGAAGTAGATGCTGATAAATCCGAGGCTGCCATCAAAAACGGAGTCTTAGTTATTCATTTGCCTAAATTGAACCGTCAGCGATCTAAAAAAATTAAAGTCCAATCGGACTAAACGCGGGGTTTACAAACTTTAAAAACTCTCTTAAGCTAGGGGCAGTTAGCCGTTCCTTGAAAAGGTGTAGATTTCAAGAAAGGAGCGCTAAATGTCCGCCGAAAAAGTAGTGGTCGTGCAAAACGGCGGCGGTTTTACCGGCGCCAATATCGGTATTTACCGGGCCCTTGACCGGCGCGGAATCAGACCGATGAAAGTTCAAGGAGTTTCGGTCGGAGCGCTGAATTGCGCGATGTATGTTCAGGAAGGATCCGCGGCCGTAGAACGCCGGTGGAGAGAGGTTGGGCGCGGCAAACCCGGGGACATTTTCAGTTGGAGGGGTATCCCGTGGCACATCTTGAAGTCCAGCCAGAGCTTGTTAAGCGACGCCGGACTGAACAAGTTGATGGAAAGCGTTGATTGTCGGAAGATCATTGAATCTGATATCGAGTTGGAAGTGGTCGCCATGAATAAAAACAGGAGAAGGATGGAAATTTTTTCCAGCCGCGATCCGCGCTTTCAAAAAGACCCGGGCCTGCTGCATCGGGCCATTAAGGCGTCGGCTTCCCTGACGGGGTATTTCCCTAAGGTGAAGATCGGAAATGATTATTACGCTGACGGGTATTATTTTCATCTTGAGCACTTGAATGACGCCGATACCATTTTCGTTGTTTTGAATGATGATCCTTGCCCCGCCCCGGAACCCGAAGAGGGTCCGCCTTGGTACAAGGATCTCCGGATCGGTTTCCGGCAGGTTCTGGATGATATGGATGAAATGCAGTGCCGGGATTTTCTCCGGGACAATCCGCAATTTCAGTTGTTCAAGCATGGCGAATCTGAGCAGGGATTTTTCCAGAGAATCATTGAGCAGATCAAGTCTTTGCCGGCGAAAGTTGAAGAAGTACTAACCGGCGAGCCGCAGTTCCCGAAACGGCTGGTCATCACCAGTCCCAACTTCAGCACTCCCACGCTGACGCTGGACGATTTCCGGCCCGGCGATATTGACCGGGTAATCGACTTAAGTACTAATCAAGCGGAAGAGCTGTTGAGTCGCGTGTATCCCGAAACCAAACCCGCTCACGACACATAGTCGGGGCGGGTTTTTCGTTATTCAAAAAGATATAATTAAGACATTGCCAATGGTTGAGCATTACACCAAAGCTTTAGTTCTGGATAAAGAAGACCTAGGCGATCTAGATTCGCGGGTTTATTTATATTGCAAAGGGATCGGAAAGGTTTCCGCCAAAGTGAAAAGTGCCCGGAAAATTACTTCCAAACTTGCCGGGCATCTGGAGCCGGGGAATTTTGTCGATATTCGTCTTATTGAGCTGGGGGGATTCCAGGCGGTGGACGCTCTGTCGGCCGGATCTTTGCCGCGCGCGCCGAGGACAATGACTGCTCTGCGGCTGATCCGCGAAATGACCGCCGATCGAGATTTTGATCCGGAGTTGTGGGAGATGATCGAAAAACAGGAGCTGGCTACCGGCGCCCTTTTGACTTGCCTGGGTTTTTCTCCTCAACTGGCCAGATGCGGTTTTTGTCAGCAGGGTGACCCCTCCCATTTCCTGATCAGGGATTTGGAGTATTCTTGCCACCCCTGCTTATTAAAGGCTGGTCGCCCGCTCCACTTCGTTTTGTGATTAGGGCGGGGTTGTCATTGAGAGGCTTTTTTCGCTGTAATTCCGACTCCGTCCTTTGTCATTCCGGCCTTGAGCCGGAATCCAGCGTATGATTCTGGATTCCCGCCTCCGCGGGAATGACAGAAAAGGAGCGGGAATGACAGAGGGTGTGTGGCGAGCCCCGCACCGGAACAAGTTCGGTACGGGGTAAACTCCGCGAAGCCCTGCCTACCGGCAGGCAGGAATCTAACATCGGTACGGGATTTTCGATATCTAAAAATGTTAATATTTAAGTAATATGAATCGCAAAGCCATTTTAATTTTAAGCGCGATCCTGATACCGGTCATTTTGTTGATCGTATTTTTTATCTATAAAGCCAGGGTTGCCAGAGGAATGGAGGTGGAAATTTTGCCGCCGCCGAAAGTGCTGATCGGAGTTCCGTTCGATTTGAAGGTGGGAGTTTCCAATAAGGCCCCCAACACGCTGGCTAATGTGAGATTGGCGCTGAAATTGCCGTCAGGAGTAGCTTTTGTCGGATCTCCCGAATCTAAAGACGCCGAATCACGAGACCTTAGCGTTCTTACCGGGGGTAGCGCTACTCAGCAGACCTTCAAGTTGATCGCGCTTAGCGGAGAGAATACTTTCAAGAAGATTTCCGCCAGCACCGCTTTTACTGCCGGAGCTTTTAACTCCCGGTTTGAAAGAGGGGCGGACAAGAACATCACCGTCAGCGGTCATGCGCTGGCTCTGGACATTTCCGCTCCACAGAAAGTTCTTAATGGTCAGCCTTTTGATACCGAGATCTCTTTCAAAAATATCGCCGATGGCGACTTGAGCGATATGAAGCTCCGAGTGGACTACCCGCCGAATTTCACGTTGTCCGGATCCACGCTTCCACCTGACATCGGCAATAATGTTTGGATCTTGGGTAGTTTGCGCCGGGGAGAGGAATTTAAATTTAAGATCACCGGTAGCGTGATCGGTCCCGAAGGAGCGTTTTTTGATGCTAGGGCGAACGTGGAGGTGGTTCTCGGCGGCCAGCTGTATTCCATAAACTCCAACGTGGCCACTCTTTCCATCGCCCCCGCCCCGATCTCTTTGAAGATCAACTTGAACAACGACAATGAATTCATCGCCGGACTAGGAAGCGATCTTCGTTACACGGTCAATTATGCCAATAATACGGATGTCGGTTTGAGAGATGTTATCGTCCGGGCCCAGCTGGTGGGGGCAATGTATGATCTTCCCACTATTTCTACTAACGGCTCTTTCCGGTCTTCTGATAATACGATTGTCTGGACGGCGGCCAGCGTCCCTTCTCTTATTAATCTTGCTCCTGGGCAGACCGGCTCGGTTCAATTCAGCGTCCGGACCAAGAATGCCTATCCCATCAAGAAAGCGACCGATAAAAATTTTACTTTGAAGATATTGGCTAGCGTTGATTCCCCGACCGTACCGCACTTCGTTGCTGAAGGAAAAACCATTAATTTCGCCAACATTGAAAACAAAGTTAAAGGCCAGGTTGATCTGGACGCGCGCGCGTATTTCCGCGACTCCGCTTCCGGAATATCTAATAAAGGGCAAATGCCGCTGCGTCTCAACGAGCCGACCAATTTCACTATTCATTGGGTGATCGCTAATTACTCTACCGATATTTCTAATGTGGACGTGCGGGCATTTTTGGGCGGCAACGTCAGGATGACCGGCATAGTTAAAAGCAACGCCGTTTCCGTTCCTACCTATAATGAGCGGACGCAAGAGGTGGTTTGGCAGCTCCCTAAAATAGAAGCCACCGCCGGAATCATCGGCAAGCCGGTTGAGGCGATCTTCCAAGTTGAGGCGGTGCCCTCTATTCAGGACTTGAACCGGGATATGTTGCTAATCCGGGATTCCGAACTGAAGGCGACAGATGATTTTACCGGTCTTGAGTTGGCTGACAGAGACGGCGGGATCACTACGCAGCTACCGGATGACAAAACCGTTGGCGGACAAAGCGTGGTCTTACAGCATCAGCAAGTATTGCAACTACAGCAGCAGCAACAACAGGCTCGGCAAAGTCTTTTGCAGTCAATCCAAAACCTCTCCAAGGCCCAACAGGACCAGCAATTAAAAGAATTGGAGGATGATCAACTAAGCCAACAAAAACAGCTGGAGTCATTGCTGGAGAGACAACTTCGTAGGTTGCGGGACATTACCAAAGATATTGCTCCACCACCACCGGTGCCGATAGACGGAGGAGCCATTGTTATTGATGAAGCTTGCGCGGACGAGGCTAGAGATAAACGGGATGCCGAACTGGCTGCCGCTAATGACAATCACGATGACGATCTGGAGCAGGCGCTGGAGAAAAGGCGCAACCTTTTGATCGCCGCCGCTTTAGTGGGCGATCCGCATCTTCGCCATATTCTTATAGTGGCGGCCATAAAGGGGTACGAAGAAGACGAGAAGGAAATTGAAGAGGATTGGCAACAAGGCCAAAGTAACGCGCAAAGGCAATATCAGCAGGACCTCGCTGAATGTAACAGCGCGGCCGCGGCCGAATAACATCAGTCTGGAAGACTCATTGGTTTTGGTTTATAATTCAAGCATTGATTTATGACGATTAGGACGTCGTGGGTTGTAGGCGGGGTGATTGCCGCGGCTGCCATTATCGGCGGGATATTTTTTTATCAAGCTAATTTCTCTCAAGGGATAGCCGTGGAGATCATTAAGCCCGAGAGTATCTTGATCGGCGTTCCATTTAATTTGCCGGTGAATATATCTAATAAGTCAGGTAACGTGCTGGAAAGCGTTCGCTTGAACCTGAATTTGCCGGAGGGGCTGGCATTTGTTGGTTCGCCGGCATCTAAAAATATAGACTTCAAAGAAATTTCAAATTTGCCCTCGGGCGCGTCTAATCAGCAGATCTTCCGGCTGATCGCTACCAACGGGAAGGACTCATTTAAGAGGGTTTCCGCCAGTGTTAATTATCTGTCCGGCACCTTAAGTTCCCGGTTTGAGAGCCAGGTAGAGGCGGATCTGGCTATTGGAGATTACGCGATCGTTCTGGATGTCGCGACGCCGGAAAAAGTTTTTAACGGAGAAATTTTGGAGGCCGAGGTATCTTTTAAAAATAATTCCGGTATTGATTTTAATGACCTGCGTCTGAAGATAGATTATCCGTTGACGTTCACGCTGGCTAAAACGACTCTCGCGCCGGATATCGGCAATAATATTTGGATTTTGGGCGGTTTGCGCGCGGGATCAGATATGAAATTTAAGATTATCGGCAGTATTATCGGACCGGAGGAGGCCTTTTTTGACCTCAAGGCGGTGATTGAAGCGACGGTTCAGGGGCAGTCCTATCCGGTTAGCGAAAATACCGCTACGATCTCCATTGCCGCCTCGCCTATTTCTCTGAAGATCAATTTGAATAATGACAACGAGCTTATCGCCGGATTGAGTAGTGACCTGCGCTACGTTCTGAATTATACGAATAACACCGATGTCGGTTTGCGGGACGTCATTATTAAGACTCAATTGGCCGGCGTGATGTATGACTTTTCTACTATCTCAACGGGTGGGGCTTTCCGATCTTCTGATAATACGATCGTTTGGACTGCCGCAAATGTTCCGGCGTTAGCGAACCTTTCTCCGGGACAATCCGGTTCGGTAGATTTCAGTATTCGAACTAAAAATCAGTATCCGATCAAACGTTTGAGTGACAAAAATTTCATTCTCAAGACATCGGCCACCATTGAATCGCCGACCGTGCCGCATTTTGTCGCTGCTAATAAAACAGTAAGCTTCGCGGTTCTGGAAAATAAAGTTCGCGGGCAGGCAACAATTGACGCCAAGGCTTATTTCCGAGATGCCGCTTCGGGCATCCTCAACAAAGGCCCGATGCCGCCGCGTGTTAATCAGGCGACGCAGTTCACTATTCATTGGCAGATCACTAATTACAGCACTGACCTTAAAGACGTTTCGGTTAAAGCATCGTTGGGTGGCAATGTTAAATTCACCGGGGTAGTTAAGGGCAACGGCCCGACCTCTCCGGTATTCAATGACCGGACGCAGGAGATCGTCTGGGAAATTCCGAAGGTTTTGGCGACCACCGGCTTGACCGGCGCTCCGATGGAAGCGATCTTTCAAGTTGAGGCAACGCCGTCTTCTATTGACCTTGGCCGAAATATGCTCTTAATTCAAGATACCGGCTTAAAAGCAGTTGATGAGTTTACCGGAATAGATATTTCTAACAAGGATAATGCCATTACGACCCAATTGCCGGATGATCCGACCGTTGGAGGGCAGGGGATGGTAACTCAATAGTTAAAAGTTTATAAAGTTTGTAAAGTTATAAAGTTAAGATGCCAAAACCGAAAACAAAACAAGAAGGAGATTTAATGGATAAGATTTTGTCGTTGTCTAAAAGGAGGGGATTTATTTTTCCCGGTTCGGAAATTTATGGCGGTTTAGCTAATTCCTGGGACTATGGTCCGCTCGGAGCGGAATTAAAAAAGAATATTAAAGACGAATGGTGGAAGCGTTTTG
>CAYHBX010000026.1:0-11783 GCA_964355005.1 uncultured Candidatus Saccharibacteria bacterium
GCCGGTGGAGCTGGAAGTGGAGAAAAAGCTCGGCATTAAAAATAAAAGCGAAATAGAAAAATTCGGGATTGCCGAATTTAATTCTCAAGCTAAAACTTCCGTCTGGACTTATAAAAGCGATTGGGAAAAATTGACCGAACGCATCGGTTTCTGGCTGGACTTCAACGATCCATACATCACTTATGACAATAAATATGTAGAAAGTTTGTGGTGGGTTTTTCATGAGATCGCCAAAAGGGGATTTTTGAAAAAGCTTTATAAAATTGTGCCGTGGTGTCCGCGTTGCCAGACCCCGCTTTCCAGCCATGAACTCGGCCAGCCTGGAGCGTACAAACTTACCAAGGATCCGTCGGTATACATCAAGTTTAAAGTTAAAGGTTTAAAGTCGAAGGTTAATAGCAGGGAGTTTTTACTCGTTTGGACTACTACGCCGTGGACATTACCGGCCAACGTGGCGGTGGCGGTCAATCCCAAACTTACTTACACGAAATATAAAGTTGGCGATGAATTTGTTTGGTCATATAACGCTCCCCCTAAGTCCGGCGAAAAAGAGGCGGAGGTAGTGGAAAAAATTTCCGGAAAAAAATTGGTTGGCCTAGAATACGAGCCACTTTACCGAGTCGTTAGTCCCAAGTCGTCAGTCGTTAGTTATAAAGTTATTGCCGCGGATTTCGTGTCTACCGAAGAAGGCACCGGTTTAGTGCATATCGCTCCCGCATTCGGAGAGGACGATTTGCGGGTATATCAAACGACCAACGACCAACGACAAACGGTACCGGTGACGATTGATGACCGGGGAATAGTTAATAATGGATTGCCGGGCGCGGGAAAATTTATCAAACAGGCTGATGATGACATTATCGCTGATCTGGAAAAACGTGGACTAATACACGCGGCAAGTGCTATTGAACATGAATATCCGTTTTGTTGGCGTTGTTCCACGCCGTTGATCTATTTCGCGCGCCATTCCTGGTTTTTTGAAACCAGCAAATTAAAAAAAGAATTTTTGGAAGCGAACAAAAAAATAAATTGGACCCCGAAGCACATTCAAGAGGGCAGGTTTGGTGAATGGCTAAAAGACCTAAAAGATTGGTCCATTTCCCGTAATCGTTATTGGGGCACACCGATCCCGATCTGGGAATGTGAAAAAAACGAAGAACATCGTTTGGTTGTCGGCTCACTGGAAGATCTGGACAAGCACGCTTATCACCGGAATCGGTTTTTTATGGCGAGACATTGCGAGTCCAATCAGAATGTCACCAACGTCGTCGCTTCGGGAGAAAAATGGAAGAACGTTTCTAAGTTAACAAAAAAAGGCATTGAGCAGGCTGAAAAATTGGGAAAGGAGCTGGTCAAGAAAAAAATTGATTTGATCTTTGTTTCGCCGTATTTCCGGACCAAACAGACGGCGAATATAATCGCGAAGGCGACCGGGGCGAAGGTAATAGTGGATAAAAGATTGGAAGAGCTTAACGCGGGCGTTTTTAATGGCCGGGACGACAATGAGCGGAAGGCATTTTATGCCGATTTGTTGGAGGAATTTACCAAAACTCCGCCGGGGGGAGAAAATTTAAACGACGCGAAAAAGCGAATGCTGGAAGCAATGCGAGATATTAATTCCAAATATCAAGGAAAAAATATTTTGATCGTCAGTCATGGCCATCCGCTTTGGGTAATGGCGGGAGTGGCGGCGGGTCTGACCAATCGCGAGATAGTCGGCTCTTACTATCCGGAATTCGGCGGTTATCGGGAAATTCCGTTGCGTAATTTGCCGTTCGACCGGAAAGCCGAGCCGGATGTTCATCGGCCGTTCATTGATGAGGTGGTTTTGAAATGCGAAGCCCACCTGGGTGGGCAAGTGTGCGGTGGAAAGATGACTCGAATCAAGGACGTGGCGGATGTTTGGTTTGATTCCGGAGCGATGCCGTTCGCGCAGTGGCATTATCCTTTTGAAAATAAAGAAAAGTTGGACGGTCAACCCCGACGCGCCAGAGCGGCCGGGGAGCCGACCGGAGCGTCGGCTTTTCCGGCGGACTATATCGCCGAAGGAATCGATCAGACGCGCGGTTGGTTTTATACGCTGCTGGCCGTATCCACCCTGCTAGGCAGAGGCCTTTCTTACAAGAATGTTATTTGTCTAGGTTTATTGCTGGATAAGAATGGACAAAAAATGTCCAAGTCTAAAGGAAACGTGGTTGATCCGTGGATGATTATCCAAAAATATGGCGCGGACGCGGCCCGGTGGTATTTCTATACCGTGAACCCTCCCGGAGAACCCAAGCGTTTTGATGAACTGGACCTCGGCAAGACCCTGCGGAAGATATTTATGCTTGCCTACAACTCTTTTGTGTTTTATTCGACTTACGGCAAAGAGAAACATCAGCCGAATGAGGTTCTGGATCAGTGGATAACTACCCGCTTGCGTGAAACTGCCGAAATCGCGACCGCGGATCTGGAAAAATACGAGATCGGAGATGCCGCGAAGGCAATCGAGGCTTTCGTAGACGATCTTTCGCGGTGGTACATCCGCCGTTCCCGAAAAAATGTGTCGGGAAAAACTCTAAAAATGGTCTTAGAGACTCTGGCGAAGCTGATGGCGCCGTTCGCGCCGTTTTTCAGCGAAGCACTCTGGAAGTCACTAACGACTAACGACAAACGACTAACGACAATAAGCGTGCATCTGCAGGATTGGCCGGAGTTTGGCGACAAACGACAGACGAAGCCGACGCCGGGGGTCGGCTCTCCGACCGGTAGCGTCGGAGCTAACGACAAACGACTATTAGAACAAATGAAAGAGATTCGTCACCTAGCCAGTTTGGCGTTGGCGGAAAGAGAAAAAGCGGGAATAAAAGTGAGGCAACCATTGGGTGAATTACGAATTAAGAATAAAGAATTAAGGGAAGAGTTATTGGCGATTTTAGCGGATGAGGTGAATGTGAAAGAAGTCGTGATTGACTCTAAATTGAAATCAGAAGTTGAGTTGGATATCAACATCACTCCGGAATTGCGGGAGGAGGGGACGATGCGGGACTTGGTTCGGATGATCCAGGGATTGAGGCATGACGCCGGATACACGCCCAACCACGCCATTGGAGTTTATTTAGATGTTCCGGTGGAACTGATCGCGGTAATTTCCAAGCACCTGAATCAGCTCAAAAAAGACGTGAAAGCAAAAAATATTGAATTTAAACGTCCGACATCTTTTGACGCGGAACTGAAGTCTAAACTGGAAAATTTTGATGTCTGGCTCGCGGTTAAGAAATAAAAATAGCTATTGACAAATAGGCTAATTTGTGCTAAACTTTTTTGGTTAAGCAAATATGCCACGCCGTTGGCGGGCAGGCTTAGCGGGTCCCGAGGGAGGGACTAAAATAGCTCATTTTCAAAGAAAGAGGAGCCGCCTCCTACCTT
This sequence comes from uncultured Candidatus Saccharibacteria bacterium, assembly GCA_964355005.1. Lineage (GTDB taxonomy): Bacteria > Patescibacteriota > Minisyncoccia > UBA6257 > WO2-44-18 > JAUSKF01. The sequence goes on from CAYHBX010000026.1 coordinate 3,412, forward strand.
CCTTGTAATCCCTCGCCGCGTTGGGAGGAGAAATTATAGGAGACAAGAAGTGAGGAGACCGTCGTAGACTCTACGACAACGACGAGCGACGCTGTATCCTGAAATTTCAACCCCAACCCTGTCGGGATGCGGAAGTTTTAGATCATAGCTTTGTTGCTCGGTTTGAAGATAGATGTCTATTCTTCAACCCTCGCGCCTAGCTCTGAATCTAAAATTTCCAGCATCGCGGCTGAGGTTTACAAGAAGACAGGAGGCCAAAATGAACGCTTTGTCTGTACTCGAGGAGGAGGCCGTTCTCCAGAGAGAGGGGATGGCCGAGGAAGTGATGAGGCGGCAGTTCGCCGAACACGTCCGGGTTTCCGGAGGTGACAGATGCGTAAGCGTCAAAAAGGCGCAGAGCATCATGGAGAAAAATTGCTTCGGAATTTTCGAGGCGATCCGTTTCTTCGACGCGCAGTACACCCAGGCGGAGCTGATGGGCATGGGCGTTGTCCCGTACTCCGAAAGCGACCTGCGCGCCTGCAGGAAGACGCACATCTTGTTCGCCGGACACCGGATCGACCTGATCGGAGTTCGTGAAAAGATGACGTCGAAGCTCTGGCCCGGCCGCAAGACCCGTCGCGGAGATTTCTCCTACGATGAGGAGGTTTACGCCGGGAAGGAAAAGGGAGTGCTGGCCCGGTGGTATTTGATCAAAAAGTCGGTACTCCCGGGATCATTTTTCAAGACCTATGGGCAGCAGGAGGCGATGCTGAATCTGGAGGTGGAGGAGCGGCCGAGCGCTGCCGAGGTCGCCTATATGGTGGCGATGCACATGATGGCGAAACTGCGTCCTTTGCTGGACGCGAACGGCCAGTGCGCTCACAAGCTGGACCTCTACACCTTCAATGAAGTAGTCACCCAGTCATTGCTGTTGGAAAATTGCGGTGTCTGGGTGAGGGGCCGGGATTCTCGGAACTGTGCCGTGATCGTTGGGTTCACGGAAGTTCACAAGGGAATTGCCATCGGCAATTCCCGTCCCTGGAAGCCGTCTCCCAACGTCGGCCTGGTGCCTTCCGTCAAGCCGGCGAAGATCTAGTCTTGCCGGGCGCACAAATTGTGTGCCCGGTTTTTTATTGGCTTGGCCTAAAATTTTGGATCGCAGACGAAAAAATTTTAGTCGCCAAACAATAACCCCGTACATTTTGCAGCTAAAACCAGAACAGAGAAAACCGAAGCCGTTAGGCGATGCAGTTCGTATAGAAAATAATCAAAGGAAATTATGATACAAAATGCGCGTGGGTAGGCTTTCCTAGTTTGCGGAGCGAGTCGCTTCCTGTTATAAATCTTATAGTTTCTTAACAGAAGAAAAGAGACAGCAATGCTGACCGGAAAGAAGGGCTGGTTGATCAGCGCCGGGTCTTTTGTGATTTTTGTTGCCACCTTCTCTTTTTTGATCAGCTGGAAATTATCCTTGGTCTTCGGCCTGTTGATGCTTGTTCACGAGCTCGGCCATTATCTGGTTTGCCGATGGAAGAGTTTTTCCGCTTCTCCGCCGGTTTTCATTCCGTTTTTTGGCGCTTTCATCGCTATCGATCCCGCCAAAATGAATTCGAATGATGAGGCTTTGGTGGGTTACGGAGGGCCATTTTTCGGATCATTGGCCGCCATGGCAATCTTTCCAGTTTGGCTATTCTGGGCTGACTGTCCCAATGTTTTGCTTTTGGGTAGTCTTGCCGCTTTGTGGCTTAATTTCATCAACTTGATACCATTGCGTCCGCTGGATGGCGGCCGGATCACCCAGGTAATCAGTCCGTGGTTGCGGTATCTCGGTTTGGCGGTAGTTGTCGCGCTGATTTTAACGCTCCCCAGCCCGATTTTTTGGCTGATTATTCTGGTGATCCTCTACGCCCAATCGGAAAACGGTCACATTTTTAAATGTCGCGCCCTGTTGATTGGGGCTGTGGCGATGGCGGTGTCCGCGTGGATCAATCATTTGCCGATAACGTTCTGGCTTTTCGTTGTTTACGCCGCGGGAATCTGCTTTTGGCAGATCAGGCACCTTAGCAAAGTTAGAGCGTGGGCAGATCTAGGAAAAAAACAAAGACGAGAAACCTCCGCGCTTAAAGACGAGCATCTTAAGGAATTGTGGAGGGATATTGATCTTAATCGCTCTTTTATGACCAAGGAGCAACTGGAAGCTGCCGAGTCGCTGGCGCTGAAAGTAGAAGCGGAATGGGAAGCATTGGAAATCAGGATCAATGAAGATCTGACACTGGCAGATAATTTCTTGCATGGAGTTAAAAAACCGCTTCCGAGCGTCAGAAAGCGAATTGCCTGGACTTGCTGTTATCTCGTGACTGCTATTACGCTTGCCGCGTTCATTGCCGCGGAGCTGATGTACGCAGCGAAGCTGTCTTGGGAATAAAAAAGCAACCCCCGCCACTAGTGGCGGGGGTTTTATGTAAGAAGATTTTACAGACCAATCTTTTTCTTAACCTCGGCCATTTTCTTTTCCGCTGCCTTCCGGGCTTTGGCGGCGCCGGATCGCAAAGCGATCCTGATAGCAGCTGGTTTTTTTAATAGCGCAATTTTCTTTTTTCGGAAAATAGAAAAATAATCCGCGACGTAATCAGCCAGCGAATGTTTCAATTCACCATAGTTCATTCCGGCAAAGCCCCCCTCCACTTCTTTGATAGATTTTCCGGACAGGCCGGCCATGATCTCCAGCATATTGGAAACTCCCGGCTTATTTTTCGGATCATATTTTACCTCATTGCCGGAATCGGTGACGGCAGAGCGGATCTTGGACTTGATCACTTCCGGCTCGTCGTCAATGAAAAGGCAGCCGCCCGGGCGGGACTTGGACATTTTTTTAGTTGGATCGTCCAAGCTCATAACTCGCGGATTGGCGGTAAGAATTTCTTTCGGTTCAAAGAAAACCTTGCCGAATTTACTATTAAATCGGCGAGCGAGCGTCCTAGCCAGTTCTAAATGTTGTAATTGATCATCACCCACCGGGACGAATCCAGCGCCATAGAGTAGGATGTCCGCGGCCATCAGGACCGGATAAGTAAATAAGCCGGCGTTTATATTCTCCTGCTGGGCCTCTGCTTTGTCTTTGAACTGTGTCATCCGTTTTAGCTCACCCATGGGGGCGATGGTTTCCAATACCCATGCCATTTCTGTGGACTGGGGGACCGCGGACTGAATAAATATCTTAGATTTTTTCGGGTCTAACCCGGCGGCCAGAAAATCGGCGGCCAAATTCAGAACTTGCGCCGGTTTTTGTTGGGGGTCGAAGTTTTCCGTTAAAGAATGATAGTCAGCAATGAAAAAGTAGCAGTCGTATTTGCCTGAATTCTGCAGATCAACGAAATTTTTCAGCGCGCCAAGGTAGTTTCCAATATGAAGTCTACCCGTTGGTTGGATTCCCGAGATTAGGATTGGCTTAGGCATTTTAGTTGAAAGTTTTTAAAGTTTTAAAGTTCGTAAAGTACTTTATAACCTTATGAACATTATAACTTTTAACTAAATCTCTATCACTACCGGAAGAACCATCGGCCGTCTCTTGGTTTTAGTATACAAAAGTTGACCGATCTGGTCGCGGACCAGAGTCTTTAGGTAGTCGGTTTCAATGCTCTTGTTGTGCGGTACTCGTTCGGCGATTCCGCGGATCTTTTTGCGGATATCGTTGAGCATTTCCTGATTTTCTTTCAGCAGAATGAAGCCGCGGGAAATGATGTCGGGATTTTTCAGGACTCGCCCATTCTTACGGTCCAAAGTGATGATGATCACCACCATGCCTTCTTGAGAAAGTACGCGGCGGTCGCGCAGAACAACTTCTTCCACGTCGCCCACGCCTAAACCGTCTACCATCACGTAAAAAGCCGGGACTTCTTCTTTGGTGACCGTGAAGGAATCCTTGGTGATAACCGCCACCTGCCCGTTGTCCATCATAATGGTATTCGCTTTCGGTATGCCGACGGAATGCGCCAATTTAGTGGTGTGCTTTCTCATGAAATAGTAAGCATGCACCGGCACGACGAACTTCGGTTTAACCATTTTAATGACCAGCTTAAGATCTTCCGAGTGCGCGTGACCGCTGGCGTGAATATCCAGCAATTTGGAGTTGTAGATCTCATCTACTTGGCGGGCGACATTGTCCTGCAGAGCCTGTACGCTCCGTTCATTGCCCGGAACGACCGAAGAGGAGAAGATTACGGTGTCGGTTTGTTTTAAGCGAACGGTTTTGTGTTCGCCGGTTACGATCTTCATTAGGCCGGCGTTAGGTTCTCCCTGGGCGCCGGTAGTAATGATCATTATCTGATTATCTTTGTATTTATCTATTTCCTCGATCGGAATGATTTGATCCTTCCGGGTCTTGATGTAGCCGGTATTCATGGCGATCTGAACGTTGTCCTTCATTGACCGGCCGTTGAGAGCCACCTTACGGCCCAAGCGGTCCGCGATCTTCAATATTTCCGAGATGCGGGTCATCAAAGAAGCGAAGGTGCCGACAATGATGCGGCCCTGCGCGTTCTTGAAAAGTTTTTCCAGATTTTCTTCAATATTTTTTTCCGAGAGAGAAAATCCTTCTTTGATGGAATTGGTGCTGTCCATGAAGACGCTGTGAATTTCCATTTTTCCCAGCTTCTCAAAGATCTCCAAGTTGGTTGGCTTTCCGTCCTTGTCGATATCCAGACGGAAATCGCCGAAATTCACCATTTTTCCGGCGGGCGTATCAATGCAGACACCGAGAGCATCGGGAATGGTGTGAGAGATGTCGAAAAATTCCGCTTGGAAATTTTCAGAGATGCGGACCTTATTGCCGTTTTTCACTACGGCAAATTTCGGCTTGCTGACGTTCGGGAATTCCTGGAAGCGGCGCTCGATCAGGTGACGGGTAAAATTGGCAGTGTAAATTATCGGACTGCCCATCTTATCGTACAGATAAGGAAGCGCGTGGATGTGGTCGTAGTGTCCATGAGTGAAAATGATGGCCTTAACGTTGCCCTTTTTCTGTTCGAGATAGGTTACGTTTGGGATAATGTAGTCTATTCCTGGGGTTTCTTCCTCCGGAAATTGAATACCTACGTCAATCACGACTATTTCATTTTTATATTCGAAAAAGGCGCAATTGCGGCCTATCTCTTCCAGTCCGCCCAAAGGAACGAACCGTAGGACGGGTTGTCCTTCGGTTTTAGGAACTGGCGCTGGCCTGCCGGAAGACAGGGATGTTGCCGGACGAGGAGACCTGGAATGGGACGCGCTTGGCGCAGCCGGAGTCCGAGGTCTAATTGTTGGGACTTTTATCATTTATTAATAATAAGTTTATAAAGTTTATAATGTTCTTAAAGTTCATAAAGTATTTGATAGCTCTATGAACATTATGAATTTGTTTCGACTTTTGAGAGTTATTGTCTCAAAGTGCTCTCGAGAGGATTCGAACCTCCATGCCCTTGCGAGCGTACGCACCTGAAGCGTATGTGTCTGCCGTTCCACCACGAGAGCGGTGTTATGTTAATTTCGGATATCTAAAAGAATAGAGGGGGCGTCGACAAAAGAGGAGAAATTAACGTTAATTATATTATATAGGAGTCAAATTTAAAAGTCAAGGATTTGTACTCGTCTGTTTTTGCTTGGGGTTATTTGAGAACAAAAGGCTGGCTCGCTTGCTTTGCTTGAAGGGCCCCATTCGATTTACAGATGCCGGTTGTTGGAGTATATTGATGGCGGCACTTTTCAGAGAGATCGCGATGATCAAGGAATTCTACGCCGTGACCACGACCTCCGTTTATCATGTCGTTGGCCAACCCTTGACGGTTACTAAGATCGCCCTATCCGGAGAAAGCATGTTCCCGGTCGGCCACCAAATGATAGAGGGGCAGATGCTCGCAGTCGGCACTCAATTGATAAAGTTTATTCCCGAGGGCGGCGGATATTCTACTTTCCGGCGCGATATTATCAATGTGAATACGCGCTACTGGAGAGATAGCTCTTCTCCCATCACCGCGCTTTTTCTTACTAAGAAAAAAGCGATGGCTTGTTTCGCGGTGTCCGACAGGAAGACTTTGGACTCGCGTTGGAAGGAGGATACCCTGAAGGTATTGAGAGCCATCGGGGAGGATCATCCCAACATTTCTATTTATAGAGGAGGATCTCGGGGTTTGCCGAGTGATTTCGAAAAATAACAAATTAAAACCCGCCTTTCGGCGGGTTTGTTTTTAGCGAAAAGCGAATCTTTCTTGGAGAGCTTCATCAAACCATTCTTCAGTCCAGCGGCCATCTTCTTTTCTGAAGTACACCACACAGGGGTAGTCTGGCGGAGGATTCCCGGAAAATTTCCACTTTTCTTTCGGGTATAAGCGGCCAAATTCCAATCGGGAGATACCAACCCCTGTTTCCATGGGATCATAAAATTCGTATCCCCAGGATTCAGCAGACCTGGCAGCCTTGAGAGCAGTTTCAAGGTGTTCGGTAATCATAAGGGGATCATTGCAGGGTCCGTGTCCGGTGTTGTGTGTTACAGAAACGAGAAACAGTTCCCTTATCTTCACAGAAACTCCTTAAAAGAACTTGGGGTAATTATAAATAGCTAAATCCAATTTGTCAAATTCCCCCGATTGGGGTTTTGTTCGGTTTTGTTTAGTGCCGATGGAAGGAATCGAACCTTCGACCTTGGTCTTATGAAAACCCTGCTCTACCACTGAGCTACATCGGCGATTTGACTTCCATTTTACCTTATTTGTTGATATATTTCAACCAGAACTTTGAGGAGGGAAACATGAGCGCTGGAATCAGTTGTTCCGACGGAAGAACCTTCTGGTACGAAGAGGCCGTAGTTGAGGATTATAAAAAACATTTAAGAATCAAAGTTGATAAGATCGTATCAGAAAAGTATCACCAGCTGATGAACCTGTTCATGGGGATGGGCTGGAAAGAAGTGGATATAACCTTTTGGTTGCAGGACAAAGCTAGAAAGTTTTACGAATCTCCCAAATCTTGCCCGGATTATCCTTCCGTTTTCATGCTAAAGTATCGCAGGCAATTTCCTAATGCCAGATATTTGCCGGTCGAAGTAATTAAAAAGGAACTGGACAGACTTAGGAGACAAGCTTTGGCGGAGGCGGAAAAGAAATTGCCAGCCGCCGAAAAGGAGGCCGAAGAACAACTCAAACGCAACCTCCTGGTTTCCTATTGTCTGATCTTCGCGGATCGCAAAGGAAAAATTGTCAGGCAAGATTCAAATCCTTTCTGGTCGGCAGGCGAGATGAAGTGCGATGATGGAACTTTAAAAATCAGATGCCGTATCCAGCAATCCGGATACGGAAATGGATCGTGTTTAGTGACTGTTTCCGAGAAGTCGAGGATCGTTTTGAAAGCCTGCGGAAATTTCATCGCGGGACCTTATGATGTGAAGTTTGAAAAATATATTCCCGGAAATTGGGAAAAGGTTATCACTTCTTTTGCTAAACCGATCTATGACGCGAATGATAAAAATAACCCCCGCCACTAATGGCGGGGGTTTTATTTTCAGACAAAAATCAACAAAAATCTCCGCATCGCTGCGGAGGATTACATAGCTCTTTCAAACGAAGGAATACCCCATCTTTCGGAAGTCTTTTCGGTTTTGCCGAACTTCATCAGACAGGTATCTCCGTTATCCAGCATCAGCGTAGGAACGTAGAAACCATCGATCAGAGAACCGACGGCATCAACAAAGAAACTGTGGTCCGAAACATTCCGGGCCCTCCGGAAGATTGCCAGTGTAATGGCGGTTGTCGCCGGATGCCGATTTTTCTCTTTGAGTTTAGCCATAGCGACGTCCGGCTCTTCGTTGCGCATTGACCGGCCGTCATCCGCCCCGCAAACCCAGAAAAGGGCGCGGTCCGGAACTACGATGAGATTCCTGTGCTTATCCAAGTCAAGCAGAGAAAGGCGGCACTGAATGCCGAGCAATTCACACTGTTTGGAAAGACTCATAGCCTTTTCCGAAACCACCAATAGAGCTTCTTTGTCCGGTGGCTGACCGGCGGAGGATTCAAGGTCGGCCTCATAACAGCCGATTGCCTTATGAAACCCCAACTTGATCAAGGTTTCCACCTGAACAGGAGTGCTTACACCCATGGCGCGTCTCCCGCTTTTAAGGTCTAAACTCATCCTATTCCAGGCCGATACACTAGTCTAGGGGCTTGTTTTTCTTAAAATTTAGTGTTAAAATTCTGTTGCGGAGTAGGGAAGCAGTATCCCGTCAGGCCCATAACCTGAAGATCGTCGGTGCAATTCCGGCCTCCGCAACATTAAACAAAAAATGCCCGAGGGGGCGTTTTTTGTTTTATTGCTATAAATAATCTATGTCAAAAATCATAATCGCGAATTGGAAAATAAAC
>CAYHBX010000027.1:0-11753 GCA_964355005.1 uncultured Candidatus Saccharibacteria bacterium
CTTATGGGCGGTGAGGTATCGGTCTTCAATGTCGCGCATCGGGAGAAGGGTCGCGAAGGCAGTCGGCAAAAACGGGCGGGCGGCAGTGTAAGTCATCAGATAAAGAGAAGTCATCGTGGATGGAGAAATGATCTTCGGTTCCGGATCCAGGTGAGAGTTTATCCAACCCCAGGAACTAACCAGGTCACTGGGGAAATTATAATAATCAATAAGATGCGGCTGAATTTTATTGGCAATACTCACGATATTTACCAGCTTCTTTGCAATCACAAAAACCGACAGAACAAGTAGGACTACCAAAAATATTTTCTTAGCATGTGGCCGAACAATTTCCCACCTCCGGGCCATCTCCCGAAGAAAATCAAACAGAATTATAAATATGATTGGGGAAATAGCCCGCCGGAAAAAATGAGGCACTGGAGAGTATCCGACCACTAATTGAACGTTCCAGACGATCGCCATCGCCGCGATCATTCCAAAAAAGAGCAGGGCCTTGCGACGATCGGACTTCCAATACAGAAAATAGGCGATAATCGCCAGCGCCAGATAAACCGCGTAATCGGCCAAATTGACCGAAAGAATACCGAGACTTCTTCCGTAGGCCACCCCCTCCCGATAAATAAAATCCTGGGCGGCCGGTAAGCTATTGAATTGAAAATAATTGACGAAATAAGGAATGACGACGACCGCCAACGAAGCGAACAAAATAAGATAGTTCTTTAAATATTCCCTGTCCTGACGTTTGAATATCAGCGCGTGAATAAACAAAAGGCCAACAACCACAACCCAGTAAACCCAGTGATGGAAGTAGGCATAGAAGATCAAACCGGTTGCCGCGCCGGCAAAGATCGCATTGCGCCGGGACGGACGCTTCCAAAAAATAAAGAAGGCGAGTATGGCGAGAAAGTAAATCGGATAGGTAAGAAGCGGCTCGTCTATCCGAGCCAGGTATAGCTGATCAAATTGCGTCCGCACAAAAGGAATGAAATTGTTAATAAAAAAAGCCGTAAATTCACTAACGCCGTGCCATTTCAGAAAGGGTAGCTTTGTGGCTATCGGGGTGAGTACTCCTACGATTCCCAGAAAAAACGCCCAAGGACGCGAGCGCCACAAAGTCCAACCCAAAAGATACAATAGTATAAAAATTACCCCTGAAAAGAAAAATTGAGCGGTCAGATACGCGGCGTTGATATTCCCCCGCCACAAATACACGAAAGCGGAAAACATCAGAGTTGGTAAAGAGTTTTGAATGGTCGGCAGCTGTTTTCCAACGGATAGCTCTCCAGGCGGGAAATAGCCGTCGTAAACTTCCCGCGCGCGCGGCAAGTAAGTATATAAGGAATCCCGGTAAGTCTTGAACTGCGCGAGAACGAATAATTCTCCGTTGCCGCGGAAATCCTTCCAGACCATCAGCGGAGTCCCACCATAAATAACCCCAACAAGCACCGCGACCAAGATTACCGCGGCAAATTTATGTTCGGAAAAAAACTTAAGCATTACTCAAATTATAAAAGTTTCGGAAAAGCTCGGCAACCAAGATCGGTCCGGTGCCGCCGGGGGTGGGGGTGTAGAAAGACAAGTTAAAAGTTAAAGGTGAAAAGTTAAAAGTATCGAAGTCGCCGCACAGAGTTGATTTGTTCGCATCATTCGCATTATCCGATTTTCTTTCGCATTTTGCATAGCCGAAATCTATGACCCCCGCTCCGGCTTTTAACATTTCAGGCTTAATTAAGCCGGCTTTCCCGACCCCGCTGATTACCAAATCGCAATCCTTGAGCCGAGACAGGTCGGTTTTGGTGTGAAAGACTATTACTTCCCGGCATTTTCCGGATAGGAATTCGGCGATCGGACGGCCAACCAATAAACCTCTACCCACTACACCGACTATTTTATCGCCGATGGAAAAATTTACTTCCTTCAATACATCCTGAACCGCCAAAACTGCCGGCGGTACCGCCAAGCCCTTGCCGGTTAAAGAATCTGCGTCTTTTTCTGATGGTAAGGAATCTAAAATATTAGCGCGGTCATATTTCTCCGGGAGTGGCAGCTGGAGAATGAAACCGCCGACCGAGTCATTGCCGATAATTTTCAACAACTCGGCCTTCAACTCTCCCTCCGAAAGTTGCGAGTTGATCTGATAGAGACGAAAATTAACTCCCAGATCTTTAGCAATCTTTTCTTTTTGACGTAAAAAGCTCGCCGACGCGGCATTCTCGCCAACTAAAATTGCCGCTAATTCTTCCTGCGGCGCCGGCCGTTTTTTTAATTCGGCAATGATCTTGCCGGCTATTTGTTTTCCATCAACGATGATCATAAATTCTAAATCTTAATTTCTAAATTCTAAACAATTTTTAAAATTCCAATGATCAAAATTATGCACTTTCATTGTTTGGACTTGCAATTCATTCATTTGAGATTATTTAGAGTTTAGTGTTTAGAGATTAGAGTTTGTACTGGAGGGGGAATTTTTTGCAAAGCGCCGCAACCTCTTTAGTAACGCTTTCTTTTTTAATTAGCGCGCGATGAATGAGCTCCGCGATTTTCTCCATTTCTTTTTCTTTCATCCCACGCGTGGCAACCGCCGGCGTTCCCAAACGAATGCCGGTCGGGTTAAAAGGAGAGGGGTCACCGGGCAAAGAATTGCGATTAGCGGTAATGCTGTTTTTTTCTAAAATTTTCTCCGCTTCCATTCCGGAAAGACCGGTTTCTTTAAGATCAATCAGCATCAGATGAGTGTCGGTGCCGCCGGTCAGTAATTTAAATCCCCTTTCAACCAAAGCTTCAGCAAGCGTCGCCGCGTTCTTTACAATTTGCTGTTGATATTTTTTAAAAGCGGGGGTGGCATCCTCAAAAAACATCAGCGCTTTGGCGGCAATCACGTTGTTGTGCGGCCCGCCCTGCAACCCGGGAAACACCGCTTTATCAACGGCGTCCGAAATCAAAACATTCAACTTTTCATTTTTCACTTTCAACTTTTTGCTGTAGATCACCGCTCCACGTGGACCGCGTAAAGTTTTATGCGTGGTGGTCATCACCACATCACTGTGCGGGAACGGGTCGGGATGGAGTCCGGCGGCCACCAAACCGGCAATATGGGAAATGTCGGCCAGATGGTAGGCGCCGACAGAAGCGGCTATTTTCCCGATCTTTGCAAAATCAACCTTTCTCGGATAAGCGGTGAATCCGGAAACTATAATTTTGGCATTGCTTTCCTTGGCGAGCACGGCTAACTGCTCATAATCAATGAGGCCATCGTCGCCGACGCCGTAATGAACAACTTTAAAAAATTTTCCCGGCGCGCTGACTTTGTGCCCGTGGCTTAAGTGCCCACCGGCATCCAGCTTCAGACTCAAAATGGTTTCGCCGGATTGCAAAAGGGCGGAATAAACCGCTAAATTCGCCGGGGAGCCGGAGTAGGGTTGGACGTTGGCGCGCCATTCGGCCGGCTTTAAGCCAAAAAGTTTTAATGCCCGCGCCTGTGCCAAACTTTCAATCTCGTCATAGAACCGATTCCCGGGATAATAGCGCTTACCGGGATAACCTTCGGAATATTTATTAGTGAGAGGCGAGCCCAAGATGGCCAAAATCTCCGGCGAAACATAATTTTCCGAAGCGATAAGATTGATAGTTCCCGACTGGCGGCGAACCTCCTCTTTAATTAATTTTTCTAACTGAATATCTTTTGCCACGCTTGATGATGATATATTCTTTCCCGGTCAAAATCAAAACCTAACCTACGACCTCCTTTTTCTTTAATACATAGATAATTTTCGGCCCCCAGCGAGCAGATAGCCAAGTTCGGAACGGCCTAAATTTCCCGGCTATGCCATAAATGATCCGGCGGATTGCCCCCTTGATCCCCGTAAAAACCCTGGGATGGATGAAGTACTCCGTGCCCACCAGGTCAAAATAACGCAAGATGGTTTTCTGAAAAATTGCCGGCGTCAATAAACTAATGTGATTGTTCCTGACATGATAGCCGGGAAAATCGCCGTGCTTTAAAAAATACCGCCGATTGGGCCGAGAAATAATGTTGATCATGGAAATTATCAGCAGGCCGTCCCGGCGGGTCACTCGATAAGCTTCCCTGATAAAATTGTGCGGGTTTTCCAGGTGCGGCACCAGACACCAACCAGTCAAAATATCAAAAAAATTGTCGGGCCAGTCAATTTTATTAAAACTCAAATCGGAAACTTTAAATTCCTTAAGCAATTTAGCGGCGTCCGGAGATAAATAATTATCAATATCCACGCCAAATAAGTCATGGTAGCCGGCATCGTTTAGGTTTTTGATAAATCCGCCGCTGGCAACGCCGCAATCGAGAACCTTAACGTCCCGGCCGGGAAAATATTTCTTTTTGTACCGATCAAATACTTCTATAGAAAATCCGAACTTCACGGCCGGGCCGGAAAAATTAGCCAGTCGATCTTTAACTGCTTCGCTCGCCATAATTTCTTCTTTGGTTAAATACTTCATAGATTTTCCAAAATAACCTCCGCCAGCCTTTCGCCGGATTTTCCATCCAGCTTATAGCACACTCCCTCCGCCACGCGCTGACGGCCGCCTTGTCCATCCTGCGGGTTGGCTAGGTAATGCCTGATCAAACCTACCAGTTCTTCCCGGTTTTTGGCGATCTTCAGCTCTCCCGAACAAATAACCGCTTGCTGATGCTCATATTCATAATACCGCCTCAAGCTCGCCCACAGCGGCTTGGTTTTCTCCCCATCAAAACCGACCAACACTACCGGCTTGCCAAAAATCGCCGCGTCAAGAACTATGCTGGACGGCCCGGTAACTACCACGTCACTATGATATAGGAGGTCCGCTAAATGCTCATCATCCTCCCGGCTCAGGAAAGCTTCTTCTAATTTTGCGGTATGGCGCGGGGCATCCAAGACCACGTTAGTCGGCAACTTAAAATCGCCGAGGTTCACGCCACCGAAGATCGGGAAACGCGCGATAACCTGGCTATCCAAACCGGCGAACGCCTCAAGCAGATATGGATTATTATTAGAATCGCCAGTCCAAATATCGCTAGAAAGGGCTACTAAAACCAATTTCTTCGCGGGATCCAACCCGAAAGCGCGGAAAAAGTCTGCTCGCGGCCTTCGTTGGCCGGTAAGATAAAAATCATAATGCGGCGTGCCGACAACCCGAATAATATCTGCCGGAACATTGTGATATTGCACCGCTTGGTCCTTAATATTCTCGCTTTGAACAACCAGAAGATCGGGGAGAGTTCGTAACAGCCCCTTGGTACTCATGCTATCCCAAGAACGGGACATCCCGACAGAAAATACCCCCCTGCGACGCGCTTCGCGAATGAAATAGGTATCGCTGTATTCCTGCGCTCGCAGATCCTGAATGTCGCTGGCGAACACCGCCACCGGATCATACTTTTCAAACAAATCATTCACGCCCCCGCCGGGGACCAACCGATAGTCCAACCACCTAAACAACCGGCGCGCCAAACTAAACTTCCCCGACCAAGCGATCAAGGAAGTAATGAAATATTGAAAATAATTGCAACTCTTCCCCAGTTGAACCAATTTATGGATCTTCTTGCTGCGGGTAGACAACAAGTGCCACGACCAGACGTGGAAAAAAAGATTAATCCGGGAGAGTTTCCGAAAGGGCACCTCTTCCAGTACCACATTTCCGCCGCCAAATTCTTTTTGAAAGAAATCCCTCTTCCCCTCCGGAACCAACAGTACCAATCGCAAGTCCTTCCGGGCCTTTAAAACACGAAAAAAAGCGGTCGCCAGGACATTCCGCACGACCAAATTAAAAAAACAGGTGATAAAAACGGTCTTCATTGAATTGAGACTGCCAATTGGATACAATGAGTTTATCTAAAAATCAATGACCGGGCAACAATGAAATACTTAACCGCCGAAGAACTCAAAAAATCCTATAGCCAGGAAACTCACGAAATATTGCGGGATCACGTCGGTAAGAACATTCAGGGGATGTTCGCGCTGGACCTCTTCCGGCGATCCGCCGAACGTACTTTTGGTAGCAGAAAGGATATCAAAATTTTAGACCTTGGACCGGCAGGTGGCGCCTTTGGCAAACAGCTGACCCAGACGGGCTATCAAAACGTCTACGGAGCGGATCTGGATAACTATCTTTCCACGGATAATAAACCTTCGTTTAAGGAGCTAAAAACGGCCGATTTGAGCATAGAACGGTTGCCCTGGGCGGACGGGTATTTCGACGCAATCACCGCCTGGTGCGTCTTCCCCCACCTGGAAAACCCATTCCATTGCTTCCGAGAGGTACGCAGGATTTTGAGTGAAGACGGATTATTTATCTTTTCCGCGCCCAACCTGGAATCCAAAGCCAGCATCAATTATTTCATCAAACACAGAGACCTGGGCAGCTACCAGGCCTCCAACAATCATCTGGCAATTTTTACCCGCGGAATTATTGAAAAGGCCGTTTTTAAATATTTCGACCTCGTTGATATCAAATATCACGTCCGCGATAAGGTTTTTAACCGAGGATTCAAAGGACGAATCCGGAAAATAATCTACACGGCAGTTTCTCGATTCAGCAAGCAATGGCAAACCGGTTTGGAAAAGCGCTGGGCATATAACACTATTTATGTATTACGCCCCAAAAGGCAAGGTCCGAACTCCTAAGGGCGGTCATTTGACCCAAACAAACCGGTAGCTTTCTTAAAAACCCGAGAGAGCACGTCCCGATCATAAGCATCAAAGCTGAAAAGGCCGCGTAGCCGTACCCGAAATTCCGGATAACTCCTTAGTAGCCGAGAGTAGAAAAACCACACCCGCTCCGCGTAAGTCAGCACGTAAACGATGCCTGACCCGGCCAGCCCAAAGATTGGCAGGAAGATCGCTAGTGTCGCCGGGATAATGACGGCTTCATTAAAAACTCTCATCGTTAAAACCTTCTGCTCTCTCAAAACAGTAAGAGTGGCTTTTAAAATTTTATAGAACCCAAACACAGGGAGCGCTAACAACATAACGTAAAATATCGGCATAGCCGGCTGATATCGGGGGAAGATAAAAACTACGAGCGGAGGAACCAGGATAAAACTACCGACCATCAGCATTGAACCCAACCAAAACGCGTATTTGATCGATCGTTTAAAAATAAAACTTATCTGCCCGCGATTATCAGCTTTTAAGGCCAGAATGGGCGACAATCCATCCAAGGGGAACAGGTTTTCAATGAAGGCGATCAAATTAATCGCCAATGAGTAGAAAGCTACCGCTTCGGTGTTAATGAAAAACTTGATTAACCACGGAGTAACATTTTTGCTTACCCGAGAGAAAGCATACCGGGTGATCGCCCAATGCCCATAAGTCTTGATCAGCTGCCATAGCAAAGGTTCCCGCTGGCTGGACACGCCGCCAAACGCCTTAAGAAAACCTCTCCAAAAAAGAACTAGGGTAAGAAATAAAATAGCCACGCCATCCGCCAAAACATGGGCCGCGATCACCTGCACGATTGAAAAGTGGCCGCTCATAACCAAAAACAACACGACGAAGACCAGCTTCGCGGCCTCGCGAATGGCCGGATAACTCCAATAGAAAAAGTTAAGCGTGATCTTCAGCAACATGGATTCCAAGGACTGAAGCGCCCGAAGAACCACCAGAAGACTGGCTATTTTGATAAATAACCCAATGTCTTCGCCGTAGGATCGCGCGATCACGTCAGACAGGAAAAACATTGCCCCGGAAGTAACAAACGAGATCCCAAGTTTAAACTTCGCGTAACTTAAATACAGTTTTTTAGCGGCGCTGCGAAGATTCTGGTTAAAATACCGGCGAACATCCACGGAAACCACGCCGTCAATAACGTCCAAACTAAACCCGTCAACAATAGCGACCGCCGACAATACCAGCTGATACAATCCGAAATGAAAAACAGACAGGTTGCTGATAATAAAGTAGGAATTAATGAGTCCTAAGCTGGTAGCCAGCGTATCAAAAGAACGCTTGAGAAATTCTCCTTTTAAAAAATAATGCAAAAGGGATTGTTTCTGGTCGGAAGAATTAATGATCATAGGCCCGGAAAACTTTGACTAGCTTGTTCAATAAGCCTGATAAATCGTGATGTTTCACTATAATATCACGAAGCCGGCTTCCAATTTCTTTCCGCTCCTCTTTGCTGATCCGCGAAAATCCAACTATTTTGTCGGCCAGATCGCGATAATCGCCTTCCTTAAACATCAATTTGGCCTGCAGATCGGAGGGTAAAATATCAGCGAAAGCCAAGTTGCTAACCAAGATCGGCACGCCGCAGGCCATTGCCTCCAGAGTGCTTTTATCAAAACTCCCGGTGACCGTCAAATTAATGAACAAATCGTGCCTCCGATAGATGGGTGGGGTGTTCTTGTTCGGAACCGGGCTGAGAAAGGAGGCCGACCCGGATAAACCGAAATCGGCAACCATTTTTTTTACTGATATAAGATATTCGCTGTCGGCCGTATTGCCGGCAGTAGGGGCTCCAACCACTGAAAGTTTAATGGGCAGACGTTGGCCGGCTAATTGGATCGCTTTTATTAAAACGTCCAAGTTCTTAATCGGAGCGATCCGTCCCAGAAATAAAATTTTAATTGAGTCATCCGATCCGCGATAAACCCGGCCCGGATTGAAAAGTTTGGTGTTAATTCCCTGCTGTAAGACCTCCAGTTTTTTACTCGGAAAAGGGAAGGCGCGCGCAGTGGAAGCAACCACGGAATTCGCCAGCCATTCCGCCAAGCGGATCCGCCAGTTAGCCAAGTAATGGGCGTACCATAAAATTATCTTTTTCCCCAACAATCTCCAGATCAACCCCCCAAGAATCACGTATTCCGGATTCATATGCACAAACACCACGTCGTAATCTTTCCGCAAGATCCAAATATACCGGAAAAAATTCTTCAAATATGCCCACCGGCCAAGTTTTTCCTCTTTGCCTAAAGAATATACACGGACATTGTTCGGCAGATCTACCGATCCCTTAAACAAACAAACAGCGGAGATTGAATCCACTTTGAAGGCCAGCTCGGAAATCCAATGATGATAAATTCCCAGGACGTCATCCTGTTGATCAATTTTTTGGGTAATAAATAACACGCGCATTTTTTAGAAAGTGAGGCTTTTTTTGTATTGTTCGAGGTATTGCACGCGAGTTGGCCAGTTTTCCAGAAATCGATTTTGCTCTTCAACGACTTTTTTCCGTTCAGCGGGGTCATTAATCAGTTTATCAATAATTTCGACGCCTTTTATTTTATCGCCCACCGGGAAAGTCCGGCCCAAAGCTACTCCGACATCGGTCATTACCACCGGTACTCCCGCGGCGGTGGCTTCCACGGCCGCCATTCCATAACCTTCATAGTTAGAGGTGAGCAGAAACAGATCGGCGATCTTATAATAATTCACCAATGACCCCAAAGTTTCCCCAGAGCTTATTAATATCCATTTCAAGTTTTGATGTCGCTTCTTAAGCTCATTAACGATATCGGCCGCCAGCTTTAGGTTTTTTTCCGGCCCTGGCCGCGCCACTGTGAGGATCACAAAGGCCTTGCCGGGATTATTTTTTTGAATAAATTGAGCATCCGGGTTTCCATGCCGAAATTTTTCAATATCAACAAAAATTGGAAGAACTGTGATGCGATCGACCAGTAGTGGGTATCGGGTAGCGAGCGAGTGCTTAACGCGGTCGGAAACAACTCGGATGCGGTCAGCTTTTTTAATCAACCATTTTGCTAGCAAAACTCGAAGTCTATTTTTTAAAGAAGCCGCCGCAAAATACGGACTTAAAAAGTCGGTGTGAATTTGGACTTGCCAGGGAAGTTTGAATTTATTTTTCAAACGCCAAGCTACTAAACCTGTTTCAAAAGGATCCTGCGAAGTAATAACGGATAACCCACGACTTACGACTAACGACCTGCTCAAACGGTAGGCGTCGCGGAAATATAAAAATTTAAAGCGGCCGTTTGTCGGATACAGAAAAATATTTCCAGCGATTGTTGCCGTCAGTCGTTTGTCGTCAGTCGTTTGTCGCGTATAAATCACCACATGTAGCTCCTCGAACAGCTTTCCGTATTCCAAAATACGAGCCCGCACAGCGCTGCCTTCAGTAAACATCTGACTATCGGTTGATAGCATCAAAACTCTCATTGCGTTACAAATGAAGACCGTGAAAAATTTGCAGGACCTTTTCAAAAGTGCCGGCTTCCAGCTTAGATATCTTTTTAACCGCCGATTGTAACCTCCGATATTTCGCGCCGTTAAGTAGGTCGTTCATTTTCTGCTCTAATTCCCGTTCATTCCGCGGATCAAAAATAAATTCTTCTCCCAAAGGAATAGTCAGGCCGTTTTCTCGGCTCAAGATAACCGGCCGACCGGCCGCGAGACACTCCAAAATAAAATTGGGGTTGAATTCGGTAGACGCCGGACCAACACACGCCCCGGAACAGCTGATGATCTTAGACAGATCTTCCCTGCTCACCCCTTTGCGAATTTCAATAAATTTACCGGATTCCAGCTGACGCATAAGATTTTCCAATTGGGGCCGCTCCGGACCATCACCCACCAGCAACAGCTTACCGGCCTTATTTTTCTGCCGAACACGGTCAAACACCCTCATCAGCATATCCAAATTTTTGTATCTCACAAAACGTCCCGCGAATAAAAAGGTCTGCTGATCCAAAGCTGGACACCCCTGGTCTTTAACGGCAATGACCGGATTCGGTATCGTGAATATCTTTTTCGGATCCAAACCATAGTGCTCCGGATAGAGTTTTTTCAATAGCTCTGCGGGGACAATCACCGCGTCCGCCCATCTCAAAACAAGCAGAGTCGCCGCATAAAGAACCGGGGCATCCAAAAAATAACGCTTTTGGACATAGTAGTTGACCATCGATAGATCGGTTTTCCCCGATTCGGCGAGTCGCTCCCACAAAACATCACCACCGATCCGGACGACAAATTTTCGCCGCAAGATCTTCGCGGCCGCTAACGCCGGAAGGCCGGCCGAAGTTACGTCCTGCGCGTAAAAAGCATCATTAAAAAGCGCTGCCACCAAACACTTTAAAAAATAAAATAATTGGCGAATACCAAAAGGCCAGCGCCGGGAAACGCTCCTTACGGAAGGCGAACTCTGATCCCCATAGGTAAGGATGGAAGCGTGGCTATTCTGGCTTGATAAAAAATCCTGGAAAAGTTTTACATGTTTTGCCGGTCCTCCGATATCCGGAGGGTAGATTCCGGTGGCAATGATAATTCGCATATGGTTTAGGGTTTAGGGAATAAAAATATATTCGACATTTTTTTGGCAATAATATCCCAAGAATAGTTACGCAAAACCAACTCCCGCCCCGCGCGGCCCAATCGCTCACGCAACGAACTATCACTAACCAATAGACCTATTTTTTCAGCCAAATCTTTTGAGTCATCAACCCGGACAAAGAGACCGTTCGCATAATTCGCATCTTCTTTTACATCGTTCGCATTATAATCTTTGAGAAAATCCGGAATACCACCGACGGCAGTACCAATAACCGGCAAACCAGCCGCCATTGCTTCTAAAAAAGAATTTCCTAGCCCCTCGGAACGCGAAGGACGGGCGAAGATGGTAGCCTGCAGTAGATAGTGAGGAATTTGCTCCGGTTCGACGGCGCCTAAAAATTCTACTTTCCCGGAAATCCCTAAATCTTGGGCGAGTTGCTTCAGCGCAAATTCTTCCGGTCCGCTTCCTAAAATTTGAAGCCGGACATCGCCCGAAAGCTCCGCGAA
>CAYHBX010000028.1:0-11090 GCA_964355005.1 uncultured Candidatus Saccharibacteria bacterium
CGTTTCCCAAAGCTGTTCCGGATTCATTTCACCAAGACCCTTATATCGCTGAATGTTGAGTCCTTCTTTCGGCAATTTATCCAACTCGGCCTGTTTATAAATATATTTCACTTCTTTCCCTTTCTGGACATGATAAAGAGGCGGTTGAGCGATATACAAATGCCCCCCCTCAATGATCGGCAAGAAATGGCGGTAAAAAAGCGTCAGTAAAAGCGTACGAATGTGTGAACCATCTACATCAGCATCGGTCATCAACACGATCTTGTGATATCGCAACTTGGAAAGGTCAAAAGATTCGGCGATGGCAGTTCCCAAAGCCACCACCAGAGCTTTGATCTCTTTGTTGATAAGCATTTTATCAATGCGGGATTTTTCCACGTTCAGGATCTTACCTTTCAAAGGCAAGATGGCCTGCGTTCGGCGATCCCGGCCTTGCTTAGCGCTGCCGCCGGCAGAGTCTCCCTCAACGATGAACATTTCGGATTCCTCTGGGTTACGCGAGCTGCAATCAGCCAATTTACCGGGCAAAGTCAGACCTTCCAGTACGCCTTTGCGCAAAACTGTATCCTTGGCGGCCTTAGCAGCCTTACGGGCCTTGGCGGCCAGCATGCATCTCTCAATAACCCTACGGGCATCGGCGCTATAGCGCTCCAAAAATTCCTTCAGCGCTTCACCGGTAATCGCTTCCACGGCCGTACGGGCTTCGGTATTTCCCAACCGGGCCTTAGTCTGTCCTTCAAATTGCGGTTCCCTGATCTTTACCGAAACAATAGCGATCAAACCCTCCCGCACGTCATCGCCGGTCAGATTGTCGTCGTCTTTTTTAACATACTCATTATTCCGCGCGTAATCATTAAGCGAACGGGTCAAAGCGGAACGGAAACCAGTCAGATGCATTCCGCCATCGGGAGTGTAAATATTGTTGGCGAAACTTAACTCCTGAATTTCCATTTCATTGTTGTAAAGAAAAGCCACTTCCGCCTCCACGTTCTCGGACGTTTTATTTATGTAAAAAGGCGTCTCCTGCAAGGGCTTCTCTCCGCGGCTTAAATATTTAATAAATGAAAGCAGTCCGCCATCAAAATAAAAGGCGTGGAATTGTTCATCTTTTTCTTCCCGCCAATCAATTACCTCTATCCGAATCCCCTTGGTCAAAAAGGCCTGCTGACGCAAATGGTCTAAAATTCTCTTGCGGTCAAAAGGAGAATCTTTGCCGGACATTGCCGGGAAAATTACCGGGTCGGGCTCAAAAGTAACTTTCGTGCCGGTGCGGTCAGATTTTCCTATTTTTTTAACTTTGTATTGCGGCTTCCCCTGTTTATATTCCTGAACGTAAATTCCCCCATCACGATGGACTTCCGCCTGCATCCAGCTGGACAACGCGCAAACCACTGAAACACCCACACCATGCAAGCCGCCGGAAACTTTGTAAGACTCCCCGCCGAATTTACCGCCGGCGTGCAGAGTGGTCATGACCGTTTCCAAAGTAGATTTCTTGGTCTGCGGATGAACTTCCACCGGAATACCACGGCCGTCATCAGTCACCGCTATACGATTTCCCGGCAGCAATTCAACGCGGATATTTTTAGCATATCCGGCCATCGCCTCATCAAAAGAGTTATCCACGACTTCCCAGATCAGGTGGTGTAAACCGGCGAGATCGGTCGTGCCAATATACATACCCGGTCGTTTCCGAACGGGGTCCAAACCTTCCAGAACGTAGATGTCTTTAGCAGTGTAAGAACCGCCTTTATTGGAGGTTTTGGAAGCGGCTTTCTCATCTTTGACTTCGGTTTTTCTATCTTCCTTCTTGGGTTCTTTTTCCTCTTTTTTACTCATAAACAATGTATGCATTATAGCAAAAATTAGAGGCAAATAAAACACCCCGACCGGTTGGTCGGGGTGGATTTTCTAGCGCTTAATCTCCCCAGCCGTCGGGAATGACGCGCCGAGGCTCATATTTCTTTTTTTCCTCTGCGATGTCAAAGTCGTGGCGAGCGCGCACCTGCCGCAGAAACTCCTGCCAGATCTGGAGATCTCTTTCACTGGGAACAAGAACTGTGGCTCGATGCCAAAATTCGTCGTCCGCAAAAAAGCGACGTCCACTGAACGAAATAGTGGTGCAGTCCTTGCCGTCCTTCCTCAAGGATGCGCCGACATTCGACACCGGAACAAAGATGTAGGAGAAGTATGTACCATCAGAAGCACGGCAAACTCCGATTTCGTCATCGTCGTTCTTTTGTCCCGCATCTCGAGGCGGAACGTCAAAAGAGATACTGTCCGACCCCCTGTAATAACTGAGGTTCAAAATCGTCATCTCCTTGGACCCACCCATGTGCTCCTTGTACTTCCCGAAGCCGTACCAGCCTCCGCCGATAAGAGCCACAATGACAGCCAAGAGCGCGAAGCGCGCTCCAGCGGACATCGGTTTGTCGGGAACAGCCCGCTCGTGATTCTTCCAATGATCCTGCTCGGACAGCATCACAACCCTCTTCTCGTCAGGCATGACTACCTCCTTTTGTTAGGGACTGCCGAGAATTATACTACAACGTAGAAAATAAAACAAGGCCTACTATTCCCGGGAATAGTAGGCTACTTTGACGCGTCAAAAAACGACCGGTTCTTCTTTTCCCTAAACCCTAGTCGCTAGTGGCTAATCACTATCTTATCTCTGCTCCAAACTTCTCAACCAATACATCAGTAATAGCCTTGAGCTCCACGTTTACTTCTTCATCGGTAAGCGTTTTGTCTTCGGCTGAAAAAACCAGTCGGAAAGTAAAACTTTTTCCTTTTGCCCGCGTATTTGATTCGTCCTCCGGGTCATAATAATCAACCAGATCAACGTCATCCAAATATTTCGGCGCGGCATTTTCCATCGCCGCCATCAGCTGATCCACTCGAATTTCTTTACCAACCAGCACAGAAACATCCCGCATCACCGTCGGAAACTTCGGCAAAGGCTCATATTCCTTTTCCGCGGCAACCATTTTTACCAACTTATCAAAATCAATTTCAAGAACCGCCGCTCGCGGCTCCCCTTTCGGAATACCAATATAACCAATGACTTGATGGTCGGATTCAACACGCAGGCTTTTCTCCGGCTCCAAATAACGCAGATCCTGATCAAGTTCACGGAAAAAGACATCCACTAATCCCATGCCTTTCAACGCCTGATCAGCCAATCCCTTCAATTCCAGAATCGGATTCGCCGCCTTAGACCCGAGCGCGATGCCGATTTTCAAACTTTCCTTGATATTCCCTCCATCTTCAACAAAAGTACGCCCGATCTCAAAAATGCGTTCCGAATCGTAGAACCGGAAATTGCTTTCTACATTTTTCAACAAACCGATCGCCAAAGTCGGGCGCAAATATTGGAAATCGGCACTGACCGGATTCAGTAACGAGGGGGCGTCCCAAGATTTCAGATCCGAGTACTTACTTAGGTCCTGTCTGGAAACAAAGGTGTAATTATAAACTTCAGACAGCCCAAGGCCGGATAAAATAGCGCGGGCTTTATCCTTCAGCAAAACCGCGTCCTCTTTTCCGGCGGGCCGGATCGGAACATGCGGCGCGGTAGCCGGCAATTTTTCATAACCATGCAGATTAACTATCTCCTCCACCAAGTCCTCAAAAATGGAAACATCAGAGCGCAGAACGGGAATTTCCACTATTTTCCCGGAAACTTTAAAATCCAACTTCTTCAAGTAAGCCAGCGCCTCTTTTTCTTCAAAATTCAGGCCGGTTAACCGGTTAAACCGCTTAATATCAAATTTCAAAACCCGTTTACCCGGCCGATAAAAACTAACCTCGCCGGTTTCTCCCAAATTTGCCTTAGCAACATCCTTCAATAAAACCGCCGCCCTCTTAATGGCAACTTCCGCAAGCCACGGACTCAATCCGTGCGAAAACCGGGAAGAAGCGTCGGTAACAAGATTCAGCTGGCGAGTAGTTTTGTAAATAGAGACCGAGTCAAAATTGGCCGATTCGATAATGATCCGGCGGGTTTTCGGAGTGATCTCTGCCCGCTTCCCGCCTTTAATGCCGGCGATAGCCAGCGGTCCCTTGGCATCGACAATCACCAGATCGTTAGCGGTCAGGTTGAAATTCTGACCATCAATCGTTTTTATTTCCTCGCCCTGCTGGGCATAACGGACCTCCAAAAATCCCTCAACCAGATCCGCGTCAAACGCATGTAAGGGCTGGCCAACTTCCAACATCACGTAATTCATCACATCCACCACCGCGTTGATCGGACGCATACCGCAAGCGGTTAAAATATTTTTTAGCCAGTCAGGTGATTGACCCAAAGAAGAGACCTCCAGAAAACGGCCAATGTAGCGGGCGCAGGCTTTTTTGACGGAAATTTTTATTACCGGCGGGATTCCCTTTTTCTCCGCCTTGGGTGATTTTTCCTTGGCAAAATCGGTTGCCTTTCCTCCGAACAATGCCGCCGCTATTTTAGCGATGCCCCAGTGCGACGCGGCATCAGAATACCGGTTCGGGGTGATAGAAATTTCTATAGTATCTTCAGCGACGGCCACCGCTTCAAAGGCATGAAAATTAAGCTTCTCTATCAAAGCTTCCTTGGAAGAAATTTTCGGCGCCAATTGTTTTAATAAAGTATAAGAAAATTTCATTAGAATTGATTGATAAAACGAAGATCTCCTGAATAAAATAGTCGGATATCAGGAATGTTATATTTGATCATCGCCAGCCGCTCCAGTCCCAGACCAAAGGCAAAACCCTGATATTTCTTGGGGTCTAACTTCACCCGATCCAAAACAGCCGGATGCACCATACCCGCGCCCATCACCTCCAGCCAAGCCGACGCTTCCGGTCGGCTCTCCGACCCTGAAAGGCGTCGGAGCCTACCATCTAACTGAACATCAATTTCCAGACCGGGCTCAACGAACGGAAAATAACTCGGCCGGAAACGAACGCCGGTCTTCCGTCCGAAAAATTGTTTCAAAAATTCTTCCATTATGTACTTAAAATTTGCCAGGCTGATATTTTCTCCAACCATCAAGCCCTCAACTTGATGAAAGTTAATTTCATGCGAAGCATCCGTCGCCTCAAATCGGAAAACCCGCCCGGGCACAATGATCTGGATCGGCGGCTGATTTTTTTCCATATGACGGATCTGCATCGGGCTGGTATGGGTGCGCATCAGCATTTTCCCCACTCCCTCTTTTTGACCAAGCCAAAAAGTATCCCACATATCCCGCGCGGGGTGGTTCGCCGGGATATTCAGCGCGTCAAAATTATAATATTCGGTTTCCGCCTCCGGGCCTTCAATAACGGAAAAATTCAGCCCTAGGAAAATTTCTTTAATGCGGTTCTCTACCAGCGTCAGTGGATGCAAGTGTCCGGCGGAAATTTTTTTGCCCGGCATAAAAACATCAACCGCCATTTTTTTCTCGGCGGCTTTTTGACCGAAAGCTTTTAATTTTTCTTCCAAGGCCCGCTCAATCTCCTGCCGCAGATCATTCGCGGCCGGACCGACTTTCCGTTTCTGAACATCGGACAAATCCTTAAGAGACTTTAAAATTTCGGTCAATTTACCGTCTTTCCGGCCCAAATATTTCACCTTTAAAGCCTCCAAGTCTTTGGCATCTTTTACTGCCTTCAAATCCTTCGAAAATGCCGATTTTAGCTTAGAAACATCCATAGGCTCTATAGTAGCAGAACTTGGCTTGGGAGGCCAATTTTAGCCCAAAACAGGCCTATTCTAGCTCTATTGGCTATCTAAGGAATTTTGCGGCAAAATCCGGATCAACATCGTTGATATCCACACCCGTCCCAGCCTCAAAGGCCGCCTTAATGGATACCCTCGGGAAGGCCTCAATATGCCAGTGATAATGCTCATATTTCTTTTTATTTTGTAGCGGCGCGGTATGAATGAAAAAATTATAATCCGGATCACGCAATTTTTTCTCAAAACGTTTCAAAACCTGCTGAAGCGCCTCAACGGCGTATTCCATATCTTCATCCAAGGTATTTTCAAAATACGGCAAATGTTTTTTTGGAAAAACGCGCACCTCGAACGGACTGCGCGAAACAAACGGCGCCACCGCGATCGCCCCCTTATTTTCAAAAACGATTCGCTTCTTTTCTTTCAATTCGTATTCCAACATTACGCAATGCACGCATTTTTTGTGATGCAAATAATACCGGGCCGAGCCAGTCAGAGAGTGTTGGACGTCCGGTGGCACGACCGGCAAAGAAATAATTTGATAATGCGGATGATAAACCGACGCCCCGGCGGTCGGGCCCCAATTATGCAGCATGAAAATATAATCCAGGCACGGATCGTTAAGCAACATCAGATAACGATCCCGCAAAGATTGGAAAACCTGATTCGCTTCATTCTTAGAAAGATGGGGGAAATTTTTGTCGTGATCCCTAGTGATCAAAAGATCGTGATGCCCGGCCGCTAGCATAGTCGGGTAGGGTCCTTTCGCCATCGGCTTCCCACAAATCTTGTGATGCATCACCGCCGGATATTTATTTTCCAAAATCTGCAGCTGCCATTTTTTTTGGTCGGGATAAATTAAGATCGGCGGCTTGTTGCCGGCTGCTTGCGGGTCCTCAAAAGGACACCGGGATTTTGGCGTATGCTTCCGCTTGGGAGTAAATTTCGGATGCGGACGCTTGGCTCTTCCAGGAGCAACCACGATCCAGTCCCCGGAAACGATGTCTTGACGTAATTCTGAATTTTTCATTAAAGTTTTGATTTTCCGTTGCTAATTCTATTTTCATAATACCACTGCATAACATCACGCGCGACCGGAACTGCGTTCAGACTCCCCTCTTTTGAGTTTTCGATCAGCACCAAAATGGCGATCTCCGGATCAGTCGCCGGAGCATAGCCTACGAAGAAAGCATTGGTGCGGGTGTTGTTGGCAACCTGCGAACTTCCCGTCTTGCCCGCGGACTTCATCGGAAGATAAGCCAGCATATTCGCGGTACCGTAAGGCTTAGAAACGGCATCTTCCATCCCCCTCCTTACCGCCGCCAACTCCTCCTGCCAATCGGAGTAATCAAATAGAACCGGGAACTGACGACCGACAAAGCCGACGCCAGGGGTCGGCTCTCCGACTGATAGCGTCGGAGCTAACGACGGCGGAGCAGATACTAGATGTGGGCGATAAATTTTGCCTCCGTTGGCGATAGAAGCGATAAAATTGATCAACTGCAATGGCGTAAGCAACAGATCCCCTTGGCCGATACTTACGTTGTAGGTGTCGCCAATACGCCAGATCTGACCGGTTCGTTTTTCTTTTTCTTCCGGCGCCGGAAGAAAACCGGAATTTTCCGAAAACAGATCAATACCGGTTTTCTGTCCCAACAAAAATGTTTGCCAATATGAACGCAGCTTTTCAATACCCAAGCCCTTAAATCGCTCAAAGCCGCCGCCGACTTCATAAAAATAAACGTTACTAGAACGCGCCAACGCGGAATAAAGATCAACCCAGCCATGCGCTTTCCAATCCAAAAAACGGCTGGGATTTTCGGGGTCATAAGGATTAGGAATTTCAATAGATCCGGTTGAAAGCACCTGAAAATCCGGCTCGACAATCTTTTCACGCAGAGCGGCCAACGCCACCAACGGCTTGATGGCTGATCCGGGAGTGTATTGTCCGGAGATCGCGCGGTTGAATAACGGCTGGCTGCGGCCATTCAGATATTTCGCTATCTGGTTATTGTCAAAGGTCGGCATGCTGACCATCGCCAACACTTCCCCGTTTTGAGGATCCAGCGCGATTCCCACTCCGGAATCCCTGCCAAGGAACGCCAGCGCGGTTTTTAGCCGGTTGTAAAAAAAAGTCTGCAGATCGGCATCAATAGTAGTAACGACATCGGCGCCGGAACGCGGAGCCTCGGCAATCTTTTCATCCAGCACTTGCCCTTTCGCGTCGCGGTAAACCAGCATCCGCCCATCCGCACCCCGCAGGAATTGGTCATAATACGCTTCTACGCCGGACTTGCCGACAATATCTTTGGAAGTTTCTGATTCTCCGACATAACCGAGGACATGGCTGAATACCGGTCCGTTGGGATAGTCACGAACATAGTCAGCGGTGATATCTATTGCATCCAAGTTCAAACTGCTTAAAGCAATGGCCTGGGAACGCGAGATGTTGCGCGCGAGCGGAAGATAATTCCGTTTTTCCAAATTAGCCCGCTCAACAAACCCCACCAATTCTTCGGCGTCGGCATCCAAAACCTCGGCGATTTGCTGAACGCTTCCCCGAAGATCACTTCCCGATTTCAGCAGATCGACAACACTCAAAAACGCGCTGAAGGAATTTTTGTTCTCCACCAGCGGATTGCCGAACCGGTCGCGAATCACGCCACGGGGTGCGGGTATTTCTAATTCCCGGTGCAGATTAGCCAGAGCCCTGTCCTGATAAAAAAACCCGCGGACAACGTTCAAATAAAAAGAACGACCGAATACTATCAGGCCGACCCCTAAGATCACTAACCCGACCAACCAAAAAGTCTGCCGGGATAACGGCAATTCTAAATAATCCTGCTCCCGCTTGTCTTTGTTGAAGACTAGGTCCTCAACATTGAGTTCGTTTTTAGACATACTTGGAAAGTATAAAAAAACAAGGCCGCAAAAATCAGGTTATAAGCCAGCTCCAGCCCCAGAATCGCCCAGTTGCCCACCAGAAACAGATTATCAAAAAAAACGTAAAAAAGGACAGTTGCCGCCGTCACGCAAACAAGAACATTGACGAGCGGATGCCAGGGTAAACGCTTAGTAAGATAAAAAGCCAGCATCCCGGATACAGCGACGATCACCGGCTCCCATTGCCAAACAAAACCGGATTTTAAAAAAACAACCGGAAGAAAGATCATTAATAAATAATTCAAAAAATTCGGAGCATAAAAAGCGGCGGCAATAAAAGCGGCCAAAACAAGATCGGGCTTCACTCCTAAGACAAAAAATGCCGGGGAATTCTGGAAAAATGCCGCCAGTAATAAAATGACAATAACCGCCGGAACTCGCATCTATTTAATGACTATCGCCACTTCCCGCAGACTTTTAATATTATACGGGAGATCGATCCCCGCCTCTTTGAAAGAATTGGCCACCAAGTCACGCACGGATTTACCCGATCCAATCTTCAATCCCTACGGAAAATCTTTTTGCGCCGAAAAAATAATTTCCACCTCCAATATCTCATCATCTTTATCAATAAGCGTAAGACGGGGATTCTGACCGCCGATCAGCAAAGCATCCACGTAGTTGGAACCAATACGAGCCGAAAGAGACCACTCTCTATCAAAAATCGTCCGCGCCACCGATTGTCCGGATGAAACCTCCACTATCTGACCTAATAAAATATTCCCGTCCAGCGTAACGGGAGCGCCTACCACCACTCCATCGTCCGACCCCGCGTTGAGAGTCAGCAAGTTCTTGTGATTAAAAGGGAAAGTGGAATAAATTTGCGCCACCACGGCCTGTCGCCCATTCTGCCGGACCAAGGACGACTTAACCAAAGGTTCCAGCGTAATTAAAGCGGCGAGCTGATCTTTTGTTCCGGTAAAAAAATTACTAGCCAAGAAAACTACTGTAATTCCTATTAACAGCAATGGAGCGAAAATTTTCATGGTGATATCGAAACGCTTATATCTTGATGTCGCGTGGCCGAAGCGGATTATCCAAAATTAACTGATACTTGTTCAAATTCTCTACTGCGATGCCGGTACCGCGCGCCACGCAAGTCAGCGGATCATCCACGATGTTAGCGGCCACGCCCAATTCTCTGGCCAACAAAATATCAATGCCGCGCAATAAACTACCACCGCCACAAAGATGAATGCCTCGCTTCAAAATATCACCGGTCAGCTCCGGCGGAGAAAGCTCCACTACTTCCTTCACCGCTTCAACGATAGATTTCAAAGATTTAATGATCGCCGCCCGGACGTGAGTTTCCCGGACGATTGCCTCTCTCGGCAAACCGCTGGCCAAGTCCCGGCCACGGATCGCCATCTCCATTTTATCGGTCTGGGGAATCGCCGAACCGATACTGATCTTTAGCTCCTCGGCGGTCGGCTCACCGATCGCTAATTTAAATTCCTCGCGGATAAATCTCATAATATCGTCGGTTAATTTATCGCCGGCCAGTTTCAAACTTTTAGCAATCACCGATCCGCCCATAGAAATAATGGCGATTTCGGTCGTGCCGCCACCGATATCAATGATCATATTTGCCGTCGGCTCATCTATCGGCAGACGCGCGCCCAAAGCGGCCGCGATCGGCTCTTCAATAATGTACGCGCGAGAAACGCCGGAACCGACTACCGCGTCTTCCACGGACTTTCTTTCCACTTCCGTCAGGTTACTCGGCACGCCAATCACCGCTTTCTGAAAACTATAAAAAATACTAGAGCCGCTTAAACGCCGGAGAAAATGACGGAGCATTTCCTGCGTCATTTCAAAATCAGAGATTACGCCGTTGACCAGCGGACGGATGACATTAATGTGCGCCGGCGTCCGGCCAATCATTTTGCGCGCTTCCTCGCCGATCGCCAGCACCTGATTAGTTTTCGCGTTTACTGCCGCGATGGAAGGCTCATTCACGACAATTCCCCGCCCGGCAAGATAAATCAGCGAGTTCGCCGTTCCTAGATCAATACCGACATTTTTAGAAAAAATCGCTAATGGACTGCGCATGAAAGTACCTCCATTTTAATTCACCCGAAAAAATTTGTCTATGGGAATAAAAAAAACTCCCCCGCCAAAAGACGGGAGAGAAATGAAACGACTTACGCGGGCGGAACAGACAATCGTTCTCGTTCCAATCGTTCTCGAACCAGTTGAAGTTCAGACACCACCGCTCGCCATCCCAGTTCAGATACGGGACGTTGCGGTTGCCGTTCGAGTCCCGCCAGATAATATGCCGAGCGCCTTCCGCGCCACCACCCTTTGAATCCCACACATAAACAAGTTATGTATGGGACAAGTACTCTCAGGGTTGAATCGAATTCCGTGCCCAACCCAGCACACTCAAAGTGTGCGGGGCTTCGCACGCTAGCGCCCGGCACTAAGTAGTTTTATTTTTTGGCAGTCGGCGAGG
>CAYHBX010000029.1:0-10392 GCA_964355005.1 uncultured Candidatus Saccharibacteria bacterium
ATTCCGGATCTGCTATCCGGATATTCCCTCCTATGTTCTCGGGTCCGATGGTAGTGCTCTCTCCGTGTTTAATCGTAGCCGTTTCACAAGAAACGTCCGCCTCTCCGGAATCAATCACATCTTCTCCCTCCGGAGTCGCTCCTCCGCCTGTTTGGCCCTCGCCGCCGGGACCGCCGACGGCCGGGGCGAATAGATTTTTGACGGCGTCAATAACTCGCTGGAACACATTCAAAGTCTCGGTCGGCGGAACCGGTGTCGGCGGAGTTAGAATTGGTGGCTTCGGCGGTTCTTGCGGAAGCGGAACTGGTTGCTCCTCCTTTTCTCCGCCGGTCAATCCGTCAATTATTTTGCCGCCAGTTTTTTTCACCCAACCAACCCCATCCTGCAAAGCGCTAAGAACCACGTTGTGATCTCCTCCCGGAACTAACCCCTCCAATAATTCATCTATGAAAGGCCGGGGTTCTTTAGGAACAGGAACAACACCCTCGTCTGGCCCGGGAACTACCGGAGGAGGAACTCCTCCGTCTCCGTCATGCTCTATCCAAACCCAGCACTGGATTATTTTTTTCGCGCCACCATCAAATGTCACATCAATCGGAACAATCGCCAGCTGTACCCTGGTCGGCGGATCGGTTACCGCGGTAAATCCAAAAGTGTTGGGAGCAAGCGGATTATTTAATTTCTGAATTTTACCATCTTTGGTATCGGTAGGAAGGCCGGCTACTAGACCGCTGGAACGTATGGATTCTGATCCGGGCACCGCCACAACATCGATGACGCCGCTAGACCGGTGGTTTATAAAGATGGGTTTGCAAGTCGCTCCGACCGGAGGAGGGGGCGGCTGCCGTCGTTTCTTCTTTTCGGCATCAATAATTGAAGCAAGAGTCACGGGACCATAGTCCTCAACTTCACCAGCCAATAATTCCCCTCCCCCATTTTCGTTCTCCATCTTTTGATCCAAGGAAATGACGGTGCGATACCAAATATCTTCCGTTCTTTCGCCCGCGGGAAAATAAACCGTTACAGCAGAGATTTCCTCTGAGAGCTTACTTAAATCCAATGGGTGATTTTTTAAAGCCCATTCTGGGGCGCATTTATCCGAACCGGCCCATTGGCCGTCCCGATTCCAATCGGCAAAGAAATTTAAATACGCGATACCGGTAGTCTTCCCCGGTTTTTTCAAATGAACCATAAAGGTTACCTTGCCGGACCCGCAAGGAGATAATTCGGCGACAACACCATCATCGTTGTCAGCATCGGTCTGTTTGGAATTTCCTTCCTTGTCGCGCAATTCCCCCAGCCAAACAATGTCGGTATCAATCGCCCTAGCGCCGTCAGAGCCCAACAAAGATGGAAATTTTCCGATGACAGTTTCCGCCTGCGAAAATGGGGTGGGAAGTATGAGGTATGAAGCAAAAATCAAGAATAACGCAAATCGGATTTTGCTATTAATATTTGTCGTTTGTCGTTTGTCGTTGGTCGTCTTCGTCATATTTTATTTACAACTGCAGCCGATACTGCTCTTGCCCAGCGTTGGCTTCCCGTTGCAGCTGTAATCCGGTGGAGCGTAGCTAGGAGGCGCGGAACCGATAAATGGTGTTCCTTCGCCAATATAAAAGTCTATCGTCGGAGTGCCGGAAACACAGGTAAATCCGCAAATAGCCGTAGCAGTAGTTTTATACGGACCGCCATAAGAATCAACAAATGCCGTGCAGGAAGTCGCGCCCGCCCCCCCGCTCGTAACGCTATCATCCGGATAAGCAATGTCCCCATCGGGGGCATCGCCAAAATCCCAGTCACTACCGCCGCTAAAAATATCTCCGAAGAAATCACCAAGACCATCAATAAAATCTCCAAAAGTATCGCCGGCCGGCGAAACGGCAGACGGAGAAGATGGCGGCACCGGAAGATCCGGAGTAGCCGGCGCTGAAGGAATGGCCGGAGCTGGCGGAATAGGTGGAATCGGCAATGAAATTGGCGGCGGGGTAAATGTCGGAACGAAGTCGGGTGGAACCACTCCCGGGGACGGTAGCGGTTCGTCGGAGCCGGTTATTGGTCCGGTCGGAGAGCTGATGTCCAGCGGAACGGGGACCGGTAATACCGGGTCCGGGATCGGCAAAACTAAATCGATCGGCCCGACCGGCGGATCAATAATCGGATCAAAGGGGATCGGCGGCAATTCAACGGTAAAATCCGGTCCGCCGGGAGGAGTTCCGCCCGGTGTTCCAGGAGGGAAGGATCCTGGCGAACCCGCTCCGGGTCCCCCTCCGTAGGATTCGGAAGGACCCAAAAATCCTCCCGGCCCTCCAAAGCCGGAAGAAGGAACGAAGGTAACACTCGGATAAAGAACCGGGGTAAAAGAATCGCCGGTGGAAGTTATGCGCGCCACCAAGCTGGACGGTAAACTCAGCAACAATTCCGGTGACGAAAACAGAGTGCGCGCTCCAAAAACAATCGGCGTCAAAAATTGCGGATCGGAAATCGGGGGATTAAAATTCAGAGTCAGATTAACAACCGGAGTGTAACTGCACGGAATAAACCAGGTAAATTTCCAGTCGTGGCAAGGATACCAGAACGGCGCTTTCGTATAAAGATTATTATCAGTCAGCGCTTCGGGAGCGGCAAATGACAATTTAGTAAAAATCAAAAGAACGGCGAACGAAAAAATGGCGCTAAAATGGACTTTTTTCTTTGAAATCATAAGTGATACAGCCGACTATCTCCTTGCTGCCGCACCCCTTAATTATAGCAGAGAGTTCCGAAGGGTTATTATAGAAATTATAAGGGGTTATCGCTAGTCGAGAGTGGTCGCTATCCGTAAAGCGTCCATAATGGTCTATTCTGCCTTTAGTATAGGGATAAGCCGCCTGCATAAATTCGGAAAGCCGGCTATTCGCGACAAAATTATCGGCTAATTGATCGAATGGCCCATCATAATAATTATTTCTCTTAACATTCGCCCCATTCACTCCAAAAAGAACCTTCCGGTCTCCGTCCCGATAGAACGCGAATCCGGACATCTCTCCGACCAGATAGCCATCGCCAGAGTCAGCCAACAGCTCCGGTAAATTTCCCTCCTCATCCAGAACGAAAAAGAAATGGGGCGTTTTTTTATTATAAAAAAGCAATAACTGATATCCCGATTCATCAAAAGTCCGGGCGACAAAAGTTTCCCCCGCTCTCGGCTTGAAATTTTTTGGCGAACCCTGGGAAAGGTCATTAAGATTAAATATCACCTCCCGGCCGCCGTAGCTGATGCCATATCGTAATCGGTCAACTTCGCGGACACGGACACCCTCGGATATTCCCATTCTGCGGTACTGGGAATAGATCTGTTGAGTCGCTTCCGGATCTTCCTCAAATATCCAGTAAGCAAAATCCAGATAGTCGGAAATTTCACCGGCCGGAGGAAGATGAATATTCCCCCAGACCTCCTTATCGCCATTTTGGAAAACGAAATAATAATAATTTTCAGTCGGATAAACCGCTACTTCATCGCGCAACGCCGAAAAGACCAGCTTGAATACCGAATCAACGTTTTTTAAATCCACGCCAGAGCTTTTGATTTCGGGATAATTTCCTTCAATCCAATCCTGATGAAACGCCACCGCCGGCCGCGGGTCGGCAGGATAAAATAACAACGCGATTAAAAATAGAACCACCAAGGGCGCCGACAGAAACCAATGCTCCCACCACGGTTCTTTTTTACGAGGCATACCCTGAGTATAAAATTTTTAATTTCTAATTACTAATTTCTAAACTATAATAAGAAGTATGGCTGCTAAACCAGTAGTTCTGACAATTCTTGATGGTTTCGGATTTTCCAGAGAAACAAAAGGCAACGCGATAGCGCTTGCCAAAAAACCGAACCTGACCAAGATTGGAGAAAATTTTCTCGGCACCACCCTGCATGCTTCCGGCATTGAAGTCGGAGTCCCTTGGGGCGAGGTCGGCAGTTCGGAAGTTGGACACACTAACCTCGGCGCCGGCTTGGTCATTTATCAAAGCTATCCGCGCGTCAGTCTGGCCATTCAGGATGGAACCTTTTTTAAAATTCCCGTTTGGGATGAGGTGATCCAAAAACCGGCGGTCCATTTGATGGGCTTAGCCACCAACTCCGGCATTCACGCGCACATTGATCACTTGCTTGGGCTTTTGAAAATGCTGGCGTTGAAAAAATACCGCGGGGAAGTTTTTCTGCATATTTTTACCGACGGAGAAGACGCGCCACCCAAATCCGCGTCGGTCTTTCTGGAAATTATCAAAAAAGAAATGCGCGCCCAACAAATAGGCAAAATTGCCAGCATTACCGGCCGGTATTGGGCAATGGATCGGAGTAAAAATTGGGACCGGATCCAAAAAACCATGGATTGCATAACGAAGGGCATCGGCGCCACCGCTCAAAACGCGGAAGAAGCACTGGCTAACGCTTACGCCAAAGATGTTTCGGATGAATTGATCGAGCCGACGGTAATTTTGGAAAAGGGAAAACCAGCGGGATTACTGAAATCTTCCGACGCGGCGATCTTCTTTAATTTCCGCCCGGATCGCGCCCGCCAACTGACCGAGGCGCTGTTAAAAATTTCCGGTCTGCTGGTAGTAACGATGACCCAGTACGACGAGAAGTTGCCGGCCAAAGTCGCCTTCCCCCCGCAATACATCACTCATCCCCTGGCGAAAGTCGTCTCTGATGCCGGAAAGACCCAGTTCCACATTGCTGAAAGTGAAAAGTACGC
This sequence comes from uncultured Candidatus Saccharibacteria bacterium, assembly GCA_964355005.1. Classification (GTDB taxonomy): domain Bacteria; phylum Patescibacteriota; class Minisyncoccia; order UBA6257; family WO2-44-18; genus JAUSKF01. The sequence continues at coordinate 4,737 of CAYHBX010000029.1, forward strand.
CCACGCGACTTATTTTTTCAACGGCGGACGCGAGGAACCCTTTCCGAGAGAAGATCGCGCGACCATCCCCTCCCCGGCGGTAAACAGCTTTGCCGAAACACCAGAAATGTCAGCTCGCGGCATTACCGAAAAAATCCTGCAAATGCTGGATAAAAATAAATACGATCTCGTTGTAGCCAACTTCGCCAACAGCGACCTAGTCGGCCACACCGGCGACCTGAAGGCCGCCGTTAAAGCCATAGAAGTACTGGATGAATGCCTAGGAATGATCGCCGCGAAGGTTTTGGAATTGGACGGCGCGATGCTGATCACTGCCGATCATGGAAATTCCGAGGAAATGATCGACCCCGAAACCGGCGCGCCCGACACCGAACACTCCACCAATCCGGTGCCATTCTGGATAATCGGAAATAAATATTTGGCAAAGGAAAAACCGTTACATACCGGCGAACCGGCAGGAATTCTAGCCGACGTCGCTCCCACCGCGCTGGAAATCATGGAAATCCCCCAACCGCCCGAAATGACCGGTAAAAGCTTGCTGAAAAGCATCGGCCGCCTGACTATTTAGCTCGTTCGTCATCGCAAGTCCCGACTTCGGTCGCGGACGTGGTGATCTTACAATAACTCTAGAATGTAGGATTGCTTCGCCCCGCTCGCAATGACAAAAATTATATCGTCACTGCCTCGCTTGTTCCAGTTTTATATCTACGTTAACAACCGCAGCTTTAGAAAAATGTTCCGGCCGGGATTGAAACGGCGCGAATCGGTCTTTCGCCGCGGTGAAGTAATATTCTCCCGGATTGATCAGAAAATTAAACCGCCCAAGCTGGTCAGTTACTTTCGTTCCTAATAACCAATTTTGCTTAATGTCATAAACCCGCACTACGGCCAACGCGACCGGCGCGGAATCAGACCGCGATAGCACCCGCCCATAAGAACGCAAATAAATTTTATGTAAGACAATGCTTAGCGCTATCAAGAACACGTAAAGGCCGAGCAAAACAAAATTCAGGACGGAATAATTGAGCAAGACGGAAATTACCGCCGCCAGAGTTCCGAAAACTAAGATCAACGGATTTATTTTATCCAAAAAATAATTAAAAAGTTGCCAAAGCCGCATAAGACCACCGGCATAGTCGCTAAGAGTAGTCTTCAGGGCTTCCATGGTTATTTCCAAATTCAGAACCTGATCCGGCCCGATAACGGAAAAAGGCGCGGTCTCTTTTTCTCCAAATCCTTCCCTGTCAACACGGATCAGATATTCTCCGGGTACCGCCAGAAATTCAAACCTCCCGTCTTTGTCGGTTATCTGCGTTTCTTTTACCCGGCGGAAGCCGGTGTCCAACAATTTCACGAATGCTCCCTCAACGGGACGTCCGGTTAAATGATTAAGCACCCGCCCCCAGGGTTTCTTTTTCCGGAAACGCACCAAACCAAAACCCACATAACTCAACAGCCGGGAAATACCGGCGGCAAAGTTGGCGCTGGCGGAATATAAAGTGGAAAATACCGACACTACTCCCACCGCTCCCAAACCGGCCGCCACCGGCAAGCTGATCGTTTCCGCCCTGCGGACAACCTGCTCGCTAATACCGATATCTTTGGCTAGGTCGGCCACGAAAGTATCCGCCCGCTGTTCCTCCGGGATAGCGCCGATCTGTTTCGGCAAAGATGCTAATCCAGCAGCCGGAATTTTGAAAACTAGAATGATCGGACGCAAATCGGCGCTAAAGGGCCTGGAGACTTGATCCCAAAATCCGGTGGTTTTCCCGGTGATAGTGTAAGCGCCGGCGGGAGCGGAAAGAGTAATATTGATCGGCTTAGATTCTCCGGGAGCAAAAACCCCCAGATCAACTGATAGCTGGCGGCTAACCGCGTCCCATTTGACCGAACGTCCATAATCCCCCGGAATAAATCCGGTCGGAATATTAAATACTGCCCTCACCTGCGACATCGGGCCGTCAGGATTGACGATGGTCAGAGAAAGCACCTGCGAACTCAAATTCTGCGCCAGCGCCATAGGCGCTACGACTAACAACAAACAACTAACGACAATCACCGTGACTAACGACTGACGAAGCCGACGCCAGGAGTCGGCTCTCCGACCGATAGCGTCGGAGCTAACGACGAACGGCTTGATTCGTAATTCTTTATTCATAATTCATGCTTCTTAATTCATTCTAGCATCTAGTCTGTGCGCTGTTTTCCGTGAAACTCCTTGTGGATATCTTTGAGATGCTTATTGGTAATGTGGGTGTAGATCTGCGTAGTGGAAATATTGGCGTGCCCCAGAAATTCCTGCACCGAACGGATATCTGCTCCGTTCATCAAAAGTTCGGTAGCAAAAAGATGACGCAGACCATGAGGGGTCAGCCGGCGGGTAATTCCGGCCTTGCGGGCATAAAAACTGACCAATCGCTGAACCGCGCGTGGCGAGATTGGCCCGATCACTTTTCCTTTTTTATCTAAACTCACGAACAACTTATCAATAGTATCCGGGCGCTTGTCTAAATATTTTTTCAGAGCTTCTTGGGCGGTAGTGGAAACGAAAACCAACCGAAGCTTGTCGCCTTTGCCACGAACGGTCAGTTCCCCGCGGTCAAAATTCAAATATCGGTCCAACTTGCACAACTCGGAAAGCCGGAGGCCGGTAGAAAATAAAAGTTCCAAAACCGCTTTGTCGCGGAAGGCTCGCAAATGATCCCCGTCAGGGGCCGCCAGTAAACGATTCAAGTCATCCATTTCCACCAGCTCAATTTGCCTCTGCTGAATTTTCGGCAACTCTATTTTATCGGGCGCCACCACATCAAAATCTTTTTTGATCAGATATTTTAAGAAGTTGCGGATCGCGATCACGTAATAAGCTTGAGTGACTTTTTTAATTCCCTCTCGGCGCGCCAACGCCAGCCGAAAATTTTTTATACTTTCCGTAGTAATATCGTCAATTGATCCGATCTTTTCGGAGTCAAAAAAAGCCCGCAGATACCGCTCATAATTTTCCCGTGTCTTCGGCGAGCGATTCTTCTCAATTTCCAGATAATCCAGATAATCCTTTAAAAGCTTGTCAACTTCAGCCATAACTTAATTATAGCGAATGACGTGTCGCAAAACGTGATTTAATTGCAAAAAATGAAATTTTTTGATATAATTTGGGAATGCAAAAGAGACCACCGATAGTCGTAATAATGGGGAGCGTAGACCACGGCAAGACCACGCTGTTGGACTACATCCGCAAAGCCAATGTCGCCGCCAAAGAGGCCGGCGGTATTACTCAATCCGTTGGCGCTTATGAAATAGCCCATAGCGGCCAAAAAATAACTTTCATAGATACTCCCGGTCATGAGGCGTTTTCCAAAATGAAATCCCGCGGCGCCAATATCGCCGACGTCGCCATTCTGGTAGTTGCCTCTGACGACAGCGTCCAACCGCAAACTAAAGCCGCCATCAAGATCATTCAGGAATCCAAAACCCCGATGATCGTCGCTATCAACAAAATAGATAAAGTTCCGGAAACCGAAAGGGTCAAAAACGACCTAATGCAGGCCGGGGTTTTGTTAGAGGGATACGGTGGCAACATTACCAACCAGGCCACCTCCGCCAAAACCGGTGAAGGAGTTAACGAATTACTTGACCTAATTTTACTTACCGCTGATATGGAAAACCTGGAATATGATCCCGCCGCTCCCGCCAAAGGACTGGTGCTGGAATCAAAACTGGATCGCCGCCGGGGAAACATAGCGACCCTGATAGTAAAAGACGGGGCGTTGAAAATGGGTGATGAAATTTCCGCCGGCGCGCACACCGGAAAAGTCCGGATGCTAGAAAATTTCCTCGGTGAAAAAGTGGAATCGTTGGAGCCGTCCGCCCCGGCGATCGTTGTCGGTTTTGAAACTCTGCCGCATGCCGGAATGGAATTTTATGTAGGCGCTCACCTGATCGTCGGCGAAAAGAAAACCGTGACCGCTCCGAAAACCGCGCAAACCAAAAGGCAGGCAGCAGGCAATATCCAGCTGATCCTAAAAGCGGACGTCTCCGGCTCTCTGGAAGCGCTATCAGAGGTCGTTAAAAATTTACCCCATAAACTGGACCAAAGAATTGAGATCATTGACGAGAGCGTGGGAGACATTACTGATGGCGACGTAAAACATGCCATGTCCACCAAAGCGATCATTGTCGGCTTCCGCACCCGCACCATTCCCGCCGCCGTCACCATCGCCCGGGCTAATGGCGTCAAGATTGTGGAATCCGAGGTTATTTATGATCTGACCAAGGCCATCGGAGAGACCCTGGCCTCTCTCGCGCAAAAGAATGCCAAAGGAAAACTGGAGATCCTGGCTGTTTTCAGCAAAAAAGGGACCAAGCAGGTCATCGGCGGAAAAGTTACAGAAGGGCAGATCGTCAACAACTCGGCTTTGGAAGTAGACCGCGGAGACGCTCTATTGGGCACGGGAAAGATCATCAACCTTCAGCAAGCCAAAAAGGACGTAAAAACCGTGGAAGCCGGATTGGAATGCGGTTTGATATTTGATTGCCAACAGGAAATTAAAGTTGGAGATATGCTGATCGCTCGATAAACTCTAAGCACTGGTAACTAAAATGAAAAACTATCGTCCCGAACGGATCAGCGACCTGATAATAGAGGAACTTGGAAAATTACTGCTAAAGGAAATTGAGGTTCCGGGAACTCTGATAACCATCACCGACGTAGACGTCATTAAAGATCTCCGAAATGCCACCGTCAAAGTCAGCGTCTACCCTACGGAAAATTCGGAAAAGGTTTTCAAAATACTCCAAAAAAAGCAGGGAGAATTCCAGTTTTTGCTCGGCAGAAAAATGAATATCCGCCCGATGCCACAAATCCGCTTCATCATAGATTACGGGCAAGAAAAAGCGGCGCAGGTTGAAAAAAGACTGCTGGAAAGCGAAGAAAAATAGTTCGGCTCGCTCACTATAATCTAAAACCTCCCCGATCGGAGGGATTTTCGTTGATGGGCTATTCTTCTCTTTCCAACTCCCGCTTTACCGTCAAAAGCGCGTTTATGTAAGTTTTAGTGATACGTTTACCAATTAATACCTTCTTTTCTTCCAAAGTTAAATCCTCTGCCTTCTTACCTTCTGGTATTTCTGTTTTCGGCGGAATTGGCTCAAACCACATCTCTTTTTCAAAGGAACTAGGTGTTCCATGATTATCGAGTTCGCCCTGCGAGCCCACAAATGCCTGCACCGTAAATCCTCGTCGACCAGCTTTCATGTATACATTAACAACGGCCTTTTTCCCATTTTTTGCCTCCATGAAATAAGTATGTGAATACCTCGCAGCTTCCATGCCAACCTCGTCGAGCATTTCCGCTGTTTCCTTAGAATCAAAATTTTCTTCAAAGATAAACTCCGCAGCGCGATCCCAAGAAGCGTTCTCTTCCTCTGGCGTCATCATCTCTTCGGCTTTTTTAACTTCCTCCGGCGATGGCACGTATCCCCCTTCTGGTGACTTTGGCATTTTTAAAATTTAAATTATTTTTTTATTTATATTTCGACATCCTTATTATCGCCCCCCCCCGCAACCGAAGCCAAGTATCGGTCTCTAAACTAAAAAAAGCCCCTGGGGTCTGTCTTTTGTTTTGGTGGTTAACTGAAATTAAAACAAATAAAAATGAAA
>CAYHBX010000030.1:0-10370 GCA_964355005.1 uncultured Candidatus Saccharibacteria bacterium
ATTTCATACACTTTGATTATCTCAAAGTGTTGCACTTACTTGTTGAACCTATTGGGAATAGCCCCTCGGAAACGGCATAATTGAGCTCCAGCGGCTCAATTTGCCTCAACCTCGCTTCGCCACTGAAGACCAAGCTGGCGAAGCTCCGGCATGTTCCTCAAAACTATTCCCTCCGCTTTGGTGGAATCGGAATCTTACTCAAAGGCCGGGAATAAAGCCTCATTCGCTTTGTTGGATACGGGGAGGGACAGGAGGCGCGACCTATGCTACTTTCAGGGGATGAAATCCGGGAAAGTCTGGGATGTAGTCGTGATCGGTGGCGGGCCGGCCGGAATGATGGCGGCAGGGAGGGCGGCGGAACGCGGCCGCTCGGTTTTATTGTTGGAAAAGAACCCCGCGCCGGGAAAAAAACTTCTTATCACCGGCGGCGGCCGGTGCAACTTGACCAATAACAAGCCGGAGATCCGCGCGATGGTCTCCAAGTACAAAGGCAACGATCAATTTCTTTTTTCTGCTTTTTCTCAATTTGGCGTCAAAGAAGCATTGGAGTTTTTTAATAAGAGGGGCATGGCCACCAAGGAAGAAAATGAAGGGCGGGTGTTTCCGGTCTCCGACAAAGCGCGTTCGGTTTGGGATGTGCTGGTTAGCTATATGAAGGAGGGCGGGGTAGAGGTGAAGACTAGCGCTTCGGTCATTGGTTTAGCTGTTAATTCCGATAAAGATATTGTCATTAAGTTACGTGATAAGTCAGAAGTCGTGGCGCGGTCTTGTTTCGTTGCTACGGGGGGCACTTCACGCCCGGAAACCGGCTCAACGGGCGAGGGATTTGCTTGGCTGAAAAAGCTTGGTCATACGATCATTGAGAATGATGCCGCTTTGGTTCCTGTTGTTTTGAAGGATGCTTGGGCGAAAAAACTCGGTGGAGTTTCATTGAAAGACATTAAGCTGACTACTTTTCAGAACGGCCAAAAACAGGATGCGCAAAAAGGAAAATTACTTTTTACTCATTTTGGCATCAGCGGCCCGACCGTTTTGAATATGAGCCGTGAGATAGGGGAGTTGCTGAAGTACGGTGAAGTTGTGATTGAGCTGGACCTATTTCCCTCCGTGGACGCGGGCGCGCTCAAGCGGAAGCTCCAGGAATTACTCATCGCCGACAGCAACAAAAAGTTAAAAAATGTATTAAATAAACTAATTCCCTCTGCTCTTGTCGCGGCAGTTCTGGCGCTGGCGGAAGTGGACGGCGAGACCGCTAACCATAGCGTCAGTCGGGAGGATAGAATTAAATTAACCGCTTTACTGAAAGCTATTCCTTTGAATGTAAAAGGCCTTCTCGGCATTGATAAGGCGGTCGTTTCTTCCGGCGGAGTAGCCCTAGAGGAAGTGAATTTCAAAACAATGCAGTCCCGTTTAATTCCCAATCTTTATTTAATTGGCGACGTTTTGAATGTTGACCGCCCCTCCGGCGGTTATTCTCTCCAGCTTTGTTGGACGACCGGGTTCGTGGCTGGCGAGTCAGTAGGATCGCGCGAGGGAGCTGCATAAATATTAAATCAAAAACCGCCCTATTTGGGCGGATGGGTGAAAATACTTAATTTTTCTTTTTGGTAGGCGTTAGTTTATGGCAAGCTTTTTCGCCGCTGTACGGAGTATACATCTTGCCGCAGACGCACTTCTTGGGGATTAAGCCGATTGTGTCGGCGAGATGTTTCAGCCATTCATCCAAGGCCGCTTCCAGGAAGTCCCAGTAGCCGCGGCTTTTCCAGCCGCAGGAGCAGACAACCTTGTCGCTCATGCCTTCGGATTTTGGTTTACCGACGTGTTGCGGGGACGCCGCCTTTTTCAATTTTCTTAGGATGCTAGACTTACCAAGCTTGATCTGGGAAGGGTAGGAATATTCGCCCTTATTCCACTCGCTTTTCAATCTTTTGAGAGACGCCGCCATTATGGGCTTGTTCATGGCACGTCTCCGAAATGAACCATAAACAAAATACCCTATTTAGGGTATTTTGTAAACTAACTAGGATTTTCCGTTCAGATATTTACCGGCAACGCTTAGGGCGAACGAAGGCAGGATAAAGAATACCGTTGTGAAGAAGAGCTTCATTATAATTGTGTGGAGGGGCGAGGCGTTATTGTCTCCTCCTTCGGGCAGAGTTAAAACGTTTAATATTCCCATGATTCCAAAAGCAACTGACGAGTAAATAAATATTTTTGTAGCTATTTTTTGCATAAGTTTATTGTATCATTATTTCGTTTCGCCGCTGATGCCGAAGAGTAGTTTTAAATTACGGCTGAAAAATTTCTTCCGGCGCAAAACGAACCTGTTGGACTTCAGAAAACTGTTTAGCGGTCTCTTCAATTTGAAACCATAAAATTCCGACGCGACAAGCGCCACCGATCGTTTTATTTTTTGAATCGTCAAATTCAAGCGTCAAAATTCTATTCCGCAAAGACGCGCTCTTTAATGAAAGCCCATCCAGAGGATATTCCGTACCAATTCCCCGAGCCCGTTCTGTCGCGGCGAGGCCGCCAGAAAGCAAAAGATTGATGGTGTCTTGGATCGGCGTTTGGGTTATGGGAATTTCTCTTTCGACCGGCATTAACCCGTTTCTACTGCAGGCAACATTGCCGAATGCGTCTTTGTCTAATTCGGAATTGTAATAATACAATTTCACCGGTCTCGTTCCCGGTTCTTCTTGGTTAAGCGTCCAAATAGAATAATTAAGATATCCGGCGAAGCTTACCCAGAGAATATACGGCGCGAGAAGCCCCGCGGCCGGGCGGGAGATTTTATAAAACGCGACGATTGTGGCGAGGATAGCAAGCCAGAGGAACACGATCTCAAAAAGCGCGCCGCCGGGGCTATGCAAACCAAAAAAGATAATTGACCAAAGTGCGTTCAAGGCCAGTTGGCCGATAAATATGCCAAGGGTGATTTTTATTTGTTCTGTTATTCCGGCCTCTGAGCCTGCCTGCCGGACAGGCAGGCCGGAATCCAGTTTCCGCCACACCAGCCACGCGCTTATGCCCATAAGCGCGAAGAGTATCGTCCAGACCGGTCCAAAGATCCACGCGGGAGGATTAAATGCTGGCTTAATCAATGTTGCGTACCAATTTAATCCCGCGCCTGTTGAGGGGCCGACAACGGACGGAGTGGTAAATACCGAACCGACGATTCCCGCTGCTTCCGACACCGCTACTGCTATTAGTAATTTGAAAAAGTTTTGTATTCTCATATAATTTTTGCTTTTCAACAAACATCCTTACATTACGGCCGTGGTTAGTTGAAGATCGTTATTAGATATCCGTTGATTTCGCGCTGGTCCAGATCGTAGAAATTTTTATTTTGGTCGTGCAGATAAGTAGCCAACGCGACTCCAACAAAGCGCCAATGCCACGGTTCAAATTGATAGAAAGAATTATTTTTCGGGTAAGAAAGGGTGAAGCCGAATTTGTACGCGTTATCTTTTAACCACTGAAAAGCGGGGGATTTTTCAAATGCCGAAAAATTACCGTCTACTTCTAAAGTTGTAAAATCTACGGCAGTTCCGAGTTGATGCTCCGAATAGCCTTGATCGGCGGAAAATTGATTCGCTCCCGAGCCATAGAGCACTTCGTATCCGGCTTTCACGGACTCCTGGTCGTAAAATGAACGGTAGGCGGAAATGATCTGGAGATCGAAGTTTATTTGTCCGGCCGCTTCCAATATTTTTTGAAGATATGGCGCGACTCCGGAGTGAATAAGTTGAGGTCGGTTTTTCTCGTACAGATACTGCGGCGCGATGCTGGAAAGTTGGGCGGGAATGTAATTCTCACTTAAGAAATATACCTTGGAGTATTTACGCAATAATTCGGGGTCCGAGGCGCTCAATTTTTGAAGAACGCCTACGATAGTAGAAACTTCATTGATCTTTGCTTCGAAGACGTTGTTTTTATCCTGTTCGGTTTTCAGCGCTTGCTTAAGCGCGGAATTTTCACTTTGAGATTGTTCTAATGTCGTTGTCGCGGCGGTTAGGCGTTCCTGAAGTGTCGTTATGTCCTTTTGTAAGTTTTTGTTATTTTCGTTTGATTTCCAATATAAATATCCACCGGCGCTCAAAGCGGCCATAGCTATTGCCGGGAGTATTATGAATTTAACAAAAGTTATTTTCACAATTTTAATTATAACCAAAAACCGCCTTTTTGGGCGGGTTCTGGTTTATTTTCTGTCACCTACCTAACACTGCCTACTTTCTACCGGAAACTATACAAGTCTTTGGTATATCTCGCCGATCGATTCCCGCGCTACCTCCCGTCTTTTCCAAAATGAATTGCTGTCCGACACGTCTTTGTTCTGGATCTTCTTCAGTTCCAAAAGTACGGCATATCTGGAGTGTCCCAGATCTTCATTGGTCGTAGTATTAGCGTCTTTCAGTCCCTGATAGATCTGCTTCAGGTAATTGTATTTATTCGGAAGGTTCAGTTCCAGATTAAGTTTGGAGCTGGCCAAAATGTGGCTGGCCAACGGTCTATTGGCTTCTATGTATTCCACGAAATCATGCACCGCCACGAAGAACTCAAAACTGGCGGGAGTTTTTACTACCTTCTGAAACTTCTTCTCCAGACCGCTCTTTATCTTTGGTAGCATCTTCATCCCACACATAACAAAGAGGTTACACTCCATTGCATAGTAAATTTATGCCCGGAATTTGCCCTTTGTTTTATAATATTTTTTATCTTGAATTTGATACCTAGTCCATCGACGGACTAGTAAATACCCACAACACTCATTATTATGTGTGGGATTCATTCCCAGATTTTACCACGAAACAATAAAAAAAGCTAGGGATTTTTCTTTTGGCTCACGATGAAGATAAAACCAAACGATCGGTTTTTTTATCTAGCGATGCGGGCAACCGGCCCAGCAACAAGGCCGGCGCATGCCGCCTTTCATCTTTGAGAGGGCTTTATTGATGCGGATATTCCTCGTTTCGGTTTTTTTGCCGGAAGTAACCCAGCAAATCCACTCATTGCGGGCTAGGGGAGTAATATCTTCCCAAATCGCTCTCGCTTGCGGTAAAGATGAGATGGCTTTTCGCAAATCCGCCGGTAACGTGTGAACTGGTCCATTCGGAGGCATAAGGTCAGTTTATCAAATTATAATTTCGGGGATGGGAAACAAAATATCTTCCAAATTGATCAGGTTGCATTATTCAAAATACCGTGGTAGTATATTCGCAGAACATTTACTATTAGGAGAGCGGAGATGTCGCAAAAACCGGAGGAAAGGATCAGGAAAGAATCAGGAAAGAATTTCAGGTTTCTAAAGTAGAGTTTTTCATGGGATACAATGATTCCGTTGACATTAAGGCCGGAGGGCCAGGATTGTTGTCTTTCTGGGTCTTCACTAATTTAGAGACATCGGTCATCGAGAAGATCGCAAAAAGCCGGGAAATACAGGATGCTACGCGAAGCCGCGGAGGCGACGGCACTTTTATGATACGCCGGGAATGGGCGACAGCCTTCGTCGCTACCGAAGAAGAATTTAAGACGAAATGCCTAGAGCTAGCGAGTCAATTCTAAACCCAATTGCCCCATCTTAGGATGGGGACTTTTTTTGTTTCGCTTTGGCGGCATCAAAACCCAGCGCAATATTTGTTATCGGCTAATTCGCCCGAATTAGCCGATAACAAATTAAAAATAAGCGCGGTAAGCAGAAGATACGAATAATCTTCCTACTATTCCGTTTCGCCGCTGACACCGAATAGAATCTTTAGTTTATTCTTATCCTTGTTTTGAATTTTTAGGCCGTCTTTGGTGGATAGAATAAATACCTTTTTGAATATCCAAATGCGGAAATAGCACTCCTCAATTTTTTGCGGGAGTATAAACTTCGGGATTCGCCGTTCTCGTCCTCAAGCTCGGTTGAAAAAAAGGACTCATTTCCAAAACCAATTTCCGCGAAAACTTTTTTCATATTTTTAGTTAGACGCGGTTTTTTATTAACTTAATTTTTTGTTTTCTGCTCAATCGCTTTATCTCCGCCTCCCTCCTCAAAGCCGCGCCGGCGGTACGCGAAGTTTCAAAATAAACCAGCTTTACCGGGCGGCGGCTTCTGGTGTATTTCGCCGCTCGCTTGGAATGATTGTGGTCATGAACGCGCTTTTTCAGATCGTTGGTGGAACCGGTATACAATGACCCATCGACGCATTTTAAAATATAGACAAAATTCTTCATACGATTATTGTACTAAAACTAAAAGGCGGGCCACCATCGCCGCTCTTCCGCCGTGTTCTTGCGGGAACGGGCGGAATTTTTGGCGACGGCGATGTTATCAATTAGGAATGTATAACTTGCTTGATCGCGGTCTCAAGTTTTTCCGGCTCATCCGTTCCGATACGGTAGATTTTCCCGTTCTTCATCTGAATTTCAATCGCGTCAAAGCCGGAAACATTAAAAATCCACATACGCGGCCAAAACCACAGCCGTATGCCCCAACCGTAATACCAATGATTTTTTACCTGTGTGGCTGAAACAATCTCACTTGCCGCGAATTTTTTGCGAAAAACGCCGTAGCCAAACTTGATCCGCAGATAGTTTTCATCAATGGACACGGAGAGCGTTGTGAATGATGCAAGAATAAACAGAATCAACGCCATTATGGCAGTGATGGCAAAATTTGTGCCGGAGTCAACCGAGGGAGGTTCAGCCCGAGCCGTAATCTGCATCCACGCGAAAAGAACCAGCACGGCCAGTAAGACAACCAGCATCAGATACCCAATTTGAGTGTGTTTGTATGAAGTCATCCCAGTACTAAAATTTTAACTAATTATGTTTATTGTTGCACCCCGTAATCAAAAATTTAGTACGGGACAGGTAAGATTATTTTAGCAAAAATCCTGCCGGCATATCTAGTTTCTTGGCTCCCCGGGTAGGATTCGAACCTACGACCTTTCCGTTAACAGCGGATTGCTCTACCACTGAGCTACCGGGGAATGTTTATTTTTTTCACGAACTTTTGGCCACCCGCACTTTTTAGGTATTTTTCACGCGCCCTAGCTTCCGATAAATTATCATATTGTTCACTATAAACCAATTTCCATGGCATATATCTTTTCAAAAAATTACCATGACCAGCATTATGTTCGGCTACCCTTCTTTCAAGATTATTAGTGCTTCCCGTGTAAGTTTTTGAATAATTAATGCTTTTTAAGATATAAGCGTGAGTCATTAGTCTAGTGAGCTACCCGCCTCGCGTCGACAAGCGAACGCGAGTCGAGGCGGGCCGGGGAATATAAATAACTTCTATTACTTTACCGAATTTTTGGGATTTGTCCAATTCGTAATTTTTCCGCATCGGCGCACGGGAGTTTTATGTTATAACGCAGGTTGTGTTGATTTATCAATTATATTATCCAGTAACCAATCAACTTGCTATTCACGAGCGGTGATGCTAATTTGAGCATGTTTTTTCTAATCAAGCGATGACATTTATCAAATTATTTAAAGCTATTTTGAGCGCAGATAAAGATGTTAGCCGCCAAGCGGCGAGAGAGGTGCGGAAGTTTTTATACAGTTCGCGAAGCAGCCAGAATGATCTTAAAAGCATCGCGTCCATAGTAGAAGACGCTCCTACGGAATACGCAAAAATCGAAGATGATTGGCGACAAGAAAATTTCGTAATGGCCGTGTCCGTCATTTATTATTTGCATAATCGGGAAAATCAACCAGATTTTTTGTTTTCTTGGCTTTTTCAGCTTCTCCAACACAAAAATGGCAATATACGCCATGCCGCTGTGCGTATGGTGCAGAGCGAGCTTGGGCCGTTGACCTACCACATACGATTTCCCAACGAAAAATTAACGCGCCCCGAACTTTCTAAAGAAAAAGCTGACGGCATCCTCCTCGGTTTGCGCGCCAATCTTAGCAATTTGGAAGAAAATTCATGGAAAAATTCTTATAGGAAATTCAAATATATAGATGAACTCCCAAGCGGCACGCATAAATCCGTTCAATTGATATTGAGTTTGTTGGATGACTACTGCAGTGATGTTGCCCGAACGGAAACGCAAATCGAATCAAAACAACAAATTCTTGAACGACGAGGTGAGATCGAGAAAGAGCTTTCGGACATGCTTAAGAAAACCGGCAGTGGCTTTTGGCTAAAGGACATTAAAGAGTTGATTTATAACGGAGAGGACAATAATGATTTTCATCGCTTGATAGCCATGTTTGATCGTGGCGGCGATGCGTCGGAATTAAATAATATTCTTGAGTTAGCGAGTAATGCGTGGAATTATTTTCCGCATAAAAACCTTGGTGGCATTTCTCCGGCTGAAAAACTTCTACAATACCACCCACGCACAATATAACATCCTTACAAACTGGAGTTTGTAAGGATGTTATATTACACTGCGATCATGACAAAATTTAAAACAGCCAAACAAATGGAGCGACACCTGAAAGGGATGGCCAACCATTACCGCATCGAGATACTACTTTTGATCACGGAGCGCGACGACATCACCCTTGAGGACATTGTTCGGGCCATCGGTGCTAATGAAAAGACTTTAGGTGAGCATACGCGGCGGCTGGTTGTGGCCGGGCTGGTAAACAAAAAGTATCGCGGCAAATTCGTAGAGCACACCCTTTCGCCCTACGGGAAAAATTTTGCGAAATTTCTCCACTCTTTTCGTACCATAAAAACATCCTTACAAACTTGAGAATGTAAGGATGTTGTAATAACAATGAAATCAATGCTGGGCAACTTTCGCCGGGATTTTCTAAAACCGTGTAATTCCTCATTTTGTTTTTTGGGAAAGTTTTGTGTAATCTATAAGCCATGACTCAACAGGAGGCGCTGGAAGTTTTAAAAATGAGGCGCAATGTTTTTTTAACCGGCGCCGCGGGAAGCGGCAAGACTTATGTCTTAAATTCATATATTAAATTTCTTAAAGAGCGGGGAGTGACCGTAGGAATCACCGCTTCAACCGGCATCGCGGCTACCCATATCCACGGCCTCACAATTCACTCTTTTGCCGGCATTGGCATTAAACGTTTTCTTGGAGACGCGGAAATAAAAGTCATTGCGGGTAATAAGCGTGTCGCCGCGCGTCTGCGAAACGCGGCCGTGTTGGTGATTGACGAAATTTCCATGCTGGACGCCGCCCGGTTAGATTTGGTAGATCGAGTGGCGCGGTTTACGCGAGGATCCCCGGCGCCCTTCGGCGGTCTGCAAGTTATTCTCTGCGGCGACTTTTTCCAACTTCCGCCGGTAGCCGAAGGTAATCAGGCGCCGCCTCAATTCGCCTATCGCGCCGCTTCCTGGGAAGCGCTGAATCTCAAAATTTGTTATTTACAAGAACAGCATCGTCAGGACGACATTGAATTTCTGGAAACGCTCGGCGCTATTCGCGGCGCTTCGGTGGGAGACCGCACTACCACCACCCTAGCGTCTCGTTGCCAAGCGGAAACGCCGCGGCACATTGTTACCAAACTTTATTCGCATAATGTTAATGTTGACGCGGAAAATAATCGAAAACTTGCCGAACTTCACGGAGAGGAGCGCGTGTATCAAATGGAAACGCGCGGTGTTCCGAAAATCGCGGAAACATTGAAGAAGGGGTGCCTCGCTCCCGGAACACTTGCCTTGAAAATGGGCGCCGCTGTCATGTTTATTAAAAATAATTTTGAGCGTGGCTATGCGAATGGAACGCTTGGTACGATTAATGGGTTCAGAGATGGTTTGCCGGTGGTAAGAACTTTTGGTGGAAAATCCATTCTCGCGGATCCGGCCAGCTGGAGCGTGGAAGAGAAAGGGAAAAAGTTGGCCGAAATTATCCAGATTCCGCTCCGTCTCGCTTGGGCGATCACTATTCACAAGAGCCAAGGCATGACGCTGGATGCCGCCCAAGTTGATCTGCGGGATGCCTTTGAGCCGGGTATGGGCTACGTGGCCCTTTCTCGCGTTCGTGGCCTTGCTTCGCTCTACCTTCTGGGATTCAATGATGTGGCGCTCATGGTGAACACTGAAGTTCTAGAGCAGGATAAAATCTTTCAGGAACTTTCACGTCAAGCCCAAGAAGAACTCCGCGCAATCCCGGAAGAAGAAAGACAAAAATTTAGCGCGAGTTTTCGCGGCGTGTCGGTGGGTGGTCAGAATGTCAACGACAGCTCGGACCATTCTAGCGCCGTCTCATACGCAAAGATTCGCGCCAGTTATCCATTGGTGTATGCCAAGTGGTCTGCCGGTGAAGACGCGGATTTAGTATCGGCTTATAGCCATGGCGAAACCATATCCGCGCTAGCCAAGAAACACCACAGAAAGCCCGGCGCCATCCGTTCCCGAATTATCAAGTTGGGGCTGATTGAG
The DNA here is from genome assembly GCA_964355005.1 of uncultured Candidatus Saccharibacteria bacterium. Lineage (GTDB taxonomy): Bacteria > Patescibacteriota > Minisyncoccia > UBA6257 > WO2-44-18 > JAUSKF01. The sequence goes on from CAYHBX010000030.1 coordinate 10,355, forward strand.
CAATAATTTTTCGCCA
>CAYHBX010000031.1:0-10246 GCA_964355005.1 uncultured Candidatus Saccharibacteria bacterium
CCTATGAGGTATTCTATGAGCTAACAGGTGTTGCACTTCAAAGTTGAATGTACCCTACTCAATCTTGTCAGACTTCGCTAAGTTGTGCTTCATACAAAGAAGCTTCACGTTCTTTGAGGACAAACTTGTTCCCCCTTTTGAAAAAGGTAGGTCATGGTCAAAGTGTAGATTCTTGGTATCACCGCATATCACACACTTGCCACTATCCCGCTTCCAAACTTCTTTCTTGACCTCTGTCGGAATCAAACGATTGTGCTCTAAGTTAATCTCCTGAGTATTGAGGTTTTCTACTTTTTGTTCGGAAAGCTTCAGAATAAATCGAAAAACCTTTCTCCGACCGTCATCAACTATTTTATAATCGATTAAATCAAAAAGTCCTTTCAACGACCAGACGCCTGGTAAGATTTTCTCGTATACCTTAACAAGTTCCGCCGGATGAACTCCCTCTTTGAACTCTCGAGCGGCTTTGGCGAATAGACCATTTTGCGTCAAACGACCCAGCGCTAAAACTTCTGGCTGGTCTTCTGACTTCACATCATGAGCTGGGCTAGTTTTAGGGGCGTTGTGGCCTTCATATTCTATAGTGACGCCATCTTCATAAATCTTGTCTTTATATGGAGCATTGGTTCGCTGCGACATCAAAATAACTGAATAGGCAGGGCACATTCTAAAATTCATCCCCCGCTGTAAAGTTTGTGCGTTCTCTGCATCGCACATCTCGCGATAGCTTAATATGTCATCTTGAATCTTGGACATAGCCCAATTCTTGATCACCGCCACCGAAAGATCAAGAAGCTATGCCCTATTTGCCTCAGCCACCCGCCCCCGAATACTACAAAATAATTTTTTGCTGATCATATAGCGTTGGCAACGCGTCTTGTCTCATGCGGAACTTCGTTCCGTGATTATGTCCTGTGCGGGCGTCAAAATCCACGAGAATTTTCCCCTCCTCTAATGCCTTCAAAAACCCCTCAAAATTGAATTTCTGCAACATCATAACTTTAGTGTAATGATAAAATTCCTTCTTGTTTACAATCTTCACTTCAGCCTGAACATAGAAAGCGTTGAGTAATTTAGTCCCAGCTTTGTGCTCTAAATCATCAAATCCCCAATACGGTTGCGGATCTAATTCGCCAAGCCCGGCATGCTTTTTAACCGATTCCACCCAAGCCCCGTGACGCATATCTACACTCTTTGCGTCAAATGAAATTAAAATTCTTCGTTCTTTCCGGTTGATAATAACCCTGAAACCACGATCACTGCGGGATTGTCCGTGGATTGTTTGTCTAAAACTCATTTCTCCCCTTGGATACTTCTTGCCGGCTTCTTGATGTGTCCAGCCATATTTGGGCAGAAAAACCTGTGGCACAAACTTAATTGCGCGCGGTGAAGGCTCAATATGAAACAAGGTAGTAAGCGAGGCGGAATTGATTCTTTGTGCCTTTAGCTCCCATTCCGCGGCGTTAGGAATTGGTAAATTGTTTTCTTTAATACCGAGTAAATCTTCAAGCGTATTACCAACGCCACCAGCATTCCCCCGCCGCGCGTTGGGCACAAAGCCCATTGCTGAAATTTCTTTCAGCTTAGCTATTAATTCTGGCTTAGTATAGATTTTTAGTTTTTTCTTCATGGCTAAACGTTCGAAGATGGTTTGTGATTAACAATCCTCTGTTTGGCTATTTTGCAATATTCTGGAGAAAGATCAATGCCAACATAGCTACGACCGAAGTTCAATGCAGAAATCGCCGTTGTGCCGGAACCCATAAACGGATCCAAAATGATCTTGGCATCAGTGGAAGATACTATGCGATCTATTAGACGCACGGGGAATGGGGCGGGATGGTTATTTCGCATTTCCTGAGTGAATTCCCAAACATCACCGTGAGCGTTGGCTTTTGGAGAAAGCCTGAACTTGGGCTTAGCAATAATGTAAAAGACTTCATAAGTAGGCAGAAAATATCCAGGATTGAAATTTAAACCGCCCTTTCGTCTCCAAATTATTATTTGGCGAACAGGGAAGCCGCTAACAATATCTTGTCGGTCTTGAAGCAACCCTCCTTGAACACGCCACTTGTGGTTATAAAAAATCGCTCCATCATCAGGAATCAACCGAAGCATCTCCGACAAACACTCCCTCTGCCACTTAACATACTTCTCATGTGGCATACAATCGTTGTGGTTCGTGTATCCTTTTTGCAAAGCCGCATTCGCCCACTTCCCGCCACGCCCATCCTTCATGCCGTTTCCGGTAGAATTCTTAAGATTATAAGGTGGCGAGGTGATTATTAAATCAACTGATCCGTCAGGCATCTTCTTCATAACGTCCACAGTATTGCCGCAGATTATCTTATTCAAAAATTCCTTTTTAAAATCAATTTTCTTCATATCAACCTCTAAATTATCAGGCTTTTTAACTTGTAAATCAAACAGTGTGACTTGTGTCATATAAACAAAAAATCGGAAACGATTCGTCCGATTTGGGGGAGGGCGTGTTTCAACCCTCGGTCGGATCAGAGATGATTAAGTTTTGTAATTTTAGACGACGTAATCTCTGATGATAACGAATCCTGCTAATTAAACTGGTGGATTATTTCATTTTTGTGTTAAAAAATTATTTTTCTATCGGGGCCGGATAACTATCGGGTGATTAAGCGCTTTGGCGATCTCTTGGATCTTATCAAAGGTGACATTCTGATCCCCGCTCTCGATCCTGGCCACCTCGCTTTGGGTAGTTTTCAATTTCTTGGCTAGATCTGCTTGCGTCATTCTTTTCTTTTTACGGGCAACAAAAACTTCGTATCCAAAAGCAAAGCGTTGAAAACGCGCGTCAGCCTTTGCTCGCGATTTCTTGGTGGGATATCTTTCTTTTAAGAACTCCTCAAAGGGCCGGACCGTAATCTTTTTCCCTTCAAACTTGATTGTGATTTTATTTTTCATGTAAACTGATTATAGCATATATGATATGTACTCATAATAATTTTATACTGAAAAGTTATCCACATAAGCATTGACTAGGGCATAAAACTTGATTATCATACAGGTATTAGGGCTTCGGCCTCCGAGGACCCCGCAGAAATGCGGGGTCCGATTTTTTTTCTTTTTAAACTGATGCCTTCCAGACCTCTTTCAAAAATTGAAATTCTACCTCACCTAGAACGTCCACCTTACGCAAAAGCCTTTTATTACTTATCACCCTCGCCTGAGTCAATTTAACCCAAACGACCTTTTGATCAGTTGTTATTTTATGATGAAAAACATCATGCTTTGGCTTACATGTAATAGGTAAAACTAATAGCGTGTCTTTGTTGTAGACCTTCATAACTATCACCGGCCTTTCAAAGTTGTCATTTTTACCATCGATTTCCGCGCCAACATTAACTCCCAAGGAACACCACCAAATTTCCCGCGGGTGAGCGAAGGCTACCCCATTCATTGCATTGATCTGTTTCTTGATCACCGTCCAACTATCAAAATTTTTTTCTGGAATCATAAAAACAAAAAATCGGAAGCGAATCGTCCGACTTGTAATGAAGGCTTGTTTCAACCTTCGCTTGAATCAGAGATGATTAAATTTATAATGACTGACGATTAATCTCTGAAGATGACGATTGCGTATTTAGTTTTACCTGATAATTATCGCATCACTAAAAAATTTTGCAAGTACCCTACTTCATCAAACCCTCCAAAACACCGGCGGGGGTGACTTTCAAATATAGAGTAGCGCCAACGGAAGGCCGGGCGGTGAAAGGTTCGCCGGGTTTACGCTGGGCGAAGTTCACGCGAATTTCTGAAGCGGCAATATCGCGGATAACAATCTCGTGGATCTCGGTGGTCTGTGGAGCAATGCGATCGCCCACAAGGAAAGCATTGGTGCCTTTATAACTTCCGTCAGAATTCTTTAACGCCGCCGCTACATAATAGAAGGTGCCGCTCCCTCCCCCGTCATAAGTGAACAAAAAAACCACATCCTCCAATTTATCTCCGTTCACATCCCCGCGCGCTTCGTTGCCGAAATATTTTATTCCGGCGCTCGCCATCGTGATCGGCTGGCCATCTAGTATATATGTAGCCTGCTTATAATCGCTGACTCCTTTTTCCGGGCTAATAGTCGGCCAGATAAACCACAACGATACTCCCGCCACAACCACCAGCAGTATAAATATCCAAGCTTTAGATTTAGTCATTAAATTCATTCTACTCCGAAAAGAGCCGGAAACACCACCGCACACCCAAAGTGTGCGGGGTCATTTTTGCTAAAAATGATTTGGAAAAACCAATCCTTTAGGGTGGCTTTGATTTTTAGATCGCCGGGATCGGAATTCGCTGCTTGCCCGCGGAGACCCGGAAACGATCCTTGATTGGAGCTGTTTTAGAATAGTTAAGAACTTCAATACCTAGAACATTACCTTTTTTGTCAAAATCCACCAAAACACCACGACGCTTTTCTACCGTTTTGTGGGCCTTCGCTTTTTTAAATTCTATATACAGCGCGTCCGCGTATTTATCGTAATTAATTTTCATAGTAGGTTGTAATAATTAGGTAATTTTCTTTTTTCTTATTTGCTATTACTACCAATTTCTTGCCCTTGATCCGATATACGAACTTGGTTAGCCCGCCGGGCTGCTGTTCAAAATTCTGAGCCCTGACTAAGCATTCAGTAACTAGTCTTTTAGAGATGCCCCGAGCTCTCATCCTAGCTAACGAATGTCTAGTGCATCTAATTCTCATTATACACACCTTTATATAACGGCAGTTGTTGATAAGTCAATCTTACTTCTATTCCGCAGAAACTCTTGGAACTAATAAGATTTTGGTGTAAAATAGAACGTATGGTCATCAATTATTGCGGAGAGAAATGTTTCAAAATTCAGAGCGGACAGCTGTCTTTAGTGGTTGATCCCCTGCCTCGTTTTAAAGGTGATGTGGCTTTGATAACCTCTCCGTGGAAAGCCGCTGCCGAAGAGCAGTGGCCTCCGGTAGCCGGACAAATTTATGGCCCGGGAGAATATGAAGTTAAAGAAATTGAGGTGAACGGCTGGCCAATAGGCGGTGGCAACACGGCATACCTGGCGGTCATCGAAGAAATTCGGCTCTGCTTTTTGGGAGATGGCGGAAAGGACCCGAAACCGGAAATGCTGGAAAAATTCGGCGACATTGATATTTTGTTCGCCCCTGCCGAAATCACCGCCAAATCGGTCAAACAGCTAAATCCGAAAATCGTCATCCCGTTCTATAAAAAACCTGACGCTCTGAAATCTTTTTTGAAAGAAATGGATCAAAAAACCGAAACACAGGATAAATTTGTTACAAAGAAAAAAGATCTGACCACGGGGACGAAAGTGGTGGTGCTGAAGATATAAGAAAATAATGACTAATTACTAATTTCTAATTACTAAGGAATGACCAAAATAGAAATTAAATAATTGGGAATTGATTAGAAATTAGATATTAAGAATTAGAAATTTCAACAACATGAGCATCAATAATTTCATAACACGGGTGCAGAATTCCAATGAAGCCACAAAGCGTTTCTGGGTGGTGGCTTTCAGCGGCACCTCAATGCTTTTAGTGCTTGCTCTTTGGCTGGGATATCTAAATGTCGCGATCGCTCCGATACCAGGACCCGCAAACAAGGGTTTAGCCAATAGCCAACAGCCAATAGTAAAAAACGGGGAGCTAGAAAAGCCGGGGTTCTTTTCGATATTCGCCGCCGGAGTAAAAATTATTTTTGACGGAGCTAAGGAGAAATTTTTAACCAGAAAGGATATAATCATCAAATCTCCGACAACAGAACAAAATTTTATCGCGGAAAATCTGGAACCGGTAAAACCGACGGTTTTACCATAGCTAACAAATCCTAAGCACTAAACCCTAAATCCTAAACAAATCTCAATGACCCAAATTCAAAAGTTTGAAAAATTAGCTTTTGGAATTTGTCTAGAATTTAGAGTTTAGAATTTAGAGTTTTAAAACGGCACCAGTCAATATGAAAAAGAACAATAAGAATAAAAAGAGTGGTGATGACAAGGCGGTAGTTCCGGCTACCCAAAGGGTTAATGTTGAAAACCGCGAGATCAGCACCGAACTACAGGAATCCTATCTGGACTACGCCATGTCCGTCATCGTCAGCCGCGCCCTTCCCGACGTGCGTGACGGCTTAAAGCCGGTGCATCGTCGTATTTTGTGGACAATGTGGGAAGCCGGATTGACCCACGGAGCCAAATTCCGCAAGTCGGCTACGGTTATCGGAGACGTGCTCGGTAAATACCACCCGCACGGCGATATGGCGGTTTATGATGCTTTGGTCCGCATGGCCCAGGAATTTTCACTTCGCTATACATTAGTAGAAGGCCAGGGAAACTTCGGCTCTATAGATGGAGACTCCGCCGCCGCCTACCGTTATACGGAAGCCCGGCTCTCCAAAATTGCCGAAGAAATGCTTATTGATATTGATAAAGAAACTATAGATTGGACCCCGAACTATGATGGAACCAGGGAAGAACCGAGGGTCTTACCGGCAAAGCTCCCCAACCTATTACTTAACGGCGCCGTCGGTATTGCCGTCGGCATGGCAACCAGCATCCCACCCAACAACCTCGTTGAGCTGGTAGACGCGACCCTGCATCTCGCCGATCATCCAAAAGCCACCCCGCACGATCTGATGGAATTCGTTCAGGGTCCGGATTTTCCGACCGGTGGAATTATTTATGACAAAAAATCCATCGCCGAAGCTTACACCACCGGACATGGAACGATCACTATGCGCGGCGTCGCCGAAATAAAAGAAGGAACGGGCGCACGCGAGGGTCAGGTCATTGAAATATCCGCGATCCCCTATCAGGTAAACAAATCGGAGCTGATCATTAAAATGGCCGAGCTGGTTACCGACAAAAAAATAGAAGGTATCCGGGACATCCGGGATGAATCCGACAAGAACGGATTAAGCATTGTCATTGAACTCAAATCCAGCGCCACGCCGCAGAAAGTCCTGAACCAGCTTTTTGAATACACCGATCTTCAAAAGAATTTTAATATGAATATGATCGCGCTTGCCGGAGGCGTACAGCCCGAGGTGATGTCCGTAAAAGATGTGTTGGCCGCTTATCTTGAACACCGGAATGAAGTAGTGGTCCGGCGGGCGAAGTACGAACTGAAAAAAGCCGAGGAGCGGGCGCACATCCTGACCGGATTAGCGAAGGCCCTTTCTGTTATAGACAAAGTCATTACCACCATCAAGAAATCCAAGGATCGCGAGGATGCCAAGGTTAACTTAATGAAGAACTTTAAGTTTTCCGAAGTGCAAACCAACGCCATCTTGGAAATGAAACTGCAGACGCTGGCCAACTTGGAACGTAAAAAAATAGAGGACGAACTGGCGGAAAAAGAAAAAATTATTGCCGAGCTGACCTCTCTATTAAAGAGTCCGGCCAAAATCCTGAAAGTGATCAAGGACGAATTGGTAGATATCAAGACCCGCTTCCCCAGCCCGCGCAAAACCAAAGTGGTGGCCGGGGGATTGAAAGATTTCCGGGAAGAAGACCTTATCCCGCAGGAAGAAACCATTATTACTCTGTCCCAAAGCGGCTACATTAAGCGCGTTCCCCCGTCTTCATTCAAAAGCCAACAGCGAGGCGGCAAAGGATTGATCGGTTCGGACGTTAACGAAGAGGACTTTTTGACCCATTTCATGGCCGCCGACACGCACGACAATATTTTATTCTTTACCGACCGCGGCCGCGTCTTCCAAACCAAAGTTTACGAGATCCCAGCCGGCACCCGCACCGCTAAAGGCAAGCCGATCCACAACTTCCTGGAGGTTCCGACCGAAGAGAAGGTCAACGCCATTATTACCTATGGAAAATCGGATATTGGCAACCTCGTGATGGCGACTAAAAATGGTATGATAAAGAAGACCTCGTTGGAGGATTTTGGAAACGTCCGGAAAACGGGAATTATCGCTATTTCTTTGAAAAAAGGAGATCTATTGCGCTGGGTTAAGCTCTCTTCCGGCGACGATCAAGTGATCATCACTACCTCCAAGGGGCAGGCGATCCGATTCAAAGAATCGCAGGTCCGTCCGATGGGCAGAACTGCCGCCGGCGTACGCGCCATTCGCCTGAAATCCGGCGACGAAGTCAGTTCTATGGATCTGGTGAATAAAAATGTCAAAAATGCCCGTCTGCTGGTCGTGATGGCCAACGGATTCGGAAAACAAACTCCAATCGCGCAGTATAAAGTTCAGAGCCGGGGAGGCTCGGGCGTGAAAACCGCCAAAGTTACCTCAAAAACCGGAGAACTGGTAGCCGCGCAATTAGTGGATGCCGAAACGGAATTACTAGCGCTTTCCGCCAAAGGACAGATCATCCGCACTCAATTGGCCACCATCCGCATGGCAAGCCGCGCTACCCAGGGCGTCAGAATAATGACTCTTAATTCTGGTGATAAAGTTGCCGGGATTGTCTGCCTGTAGGACAGAATAATGAATGATGAATAACGAATTACGCTTAATTCATAATTCTTTATTCATAATTCAAATCTCTTAATTTCAATGCTTACTCGTAAGCAAATAATAATTGTTGGTTTAGCCCTGATCATAGTTATCGGGGTGGTTTTGCTTTTTATTTATGGTTCCCGGGAGCGCTCTATTCAATATTCCGGCGACCTGACCTTTTGGGGAGTTTTTGAATCGCCCACCGCCATCAATGCCGTTATCGGCGCTTATCGGGCGCTTCGTCCGGAAGTTGCCGTGACTTATCGCGAAGTGAATCCCGCCAGCTATGAAAGCGAATTGATCAACGCTCTGGCGAGCGGTAATGCTCCGGACGTAATAATGTTCCACAACACATGGCTACCGGAACACAACAATAAAATAATTCCTTTCGGCGCGGAAACTCTCAACATTGATACTTATCGCCAGCTCTTCCCTACCGTCGCCGAGCAGGATTTCGCCCCCGACGGCCTAATTTATGCTTTTCCTCTTTTTATAGACACTCTGGCGACTTTTTATAACCAGGATATTTTTGATGACGCCGGTATCGCCGTACCGCCAAAAACTTGGGGTGAATTTGAAGCTCTGGTTCCCAAGCTCCGCCGGCTAGATAAGCTCGGCCGCATCCAGCGGTCTGCCGCCGCGATTGGCGGCTCAACCCGCTCCATCAATCGGGCAACTGACTTGCTTGGCCTGCTGATGCTTCAAACCGGCACGGAAATGACCAGTTCGGATTTCGGGCGGGCCAGCTTTGATTCAAAGGAGGGCTTGAACGCCGTCAATTTCTATACCAAATTCGCCAACGCCATCAGCCCCGTTTACACTTGGACGGATTCCTTCCCCTACTCCTTGGATAGTTTCACCGAAGGCAACGCGGCAATGATCTTTAATTACGCTTATCAGGGGCCGTTACTGAAAGAAAAAAACCCTTTCTTGAATTTCCGGATAATTCCAATGCTTCAACCGGATAACCGGACACAGGATGTGAATTTTGCCAACTATTGGGGGCTGGCGGTAACAGCGACCAGCAAAAATAAAGCCGCGGCGCAGGATTTTGCTTCGCTGGTAACCACCGACCCGGCTATCGCCGAACAATATCTGATTGCCAGCGGCCGCCCGCCGGCTCTACGCTCACTGATCGCCAAATATCTAAACCACCCGGAGATCGGCATATTCGCCCGCCAAGCATTGACCGCTCGATCCTGGCCGCAAGCCGATAGCTCCGAAATTGAGAAGATTCTCTCCGAAATGATCCAGTCAGTGCTAACCAGCCGTTTAGCGACGCAAAAAGCGCTGGAAGAAGCTGCCGGAAAGGTCACGCGGCTGATGGAACAAGTTAGAAAATAATTTCTAATATCTAATTACTAATTTCTAATGACAGACCTTAAGAGACTTGGGCTAATAGTCATCGTCATGGTGATGGTCATAGTCGGAATGGCTGCGCCTGTCTTGGCAGCCGAACCTACACCTAAAACTGGCCTACGCCCTGACTGCAATCCCACGCTTCCTCCAAGCGCCGAATCGGGCGGCACGCCAGAAACTACCCCATGCAACATCAGCGCCTTTACTGTCTGGGTCCAAAAGATAATCAAATGGCTGTTCTGGATCTCCATGCCTTTAGCTTTGATCTTCGGTATCTACGGCGGGTTTGTTATAATGACAGCAGGCGGCGCGGAAGAACGTTTCAAACATGGAAAAAGTATTCTAACCGCCGCTATCATCGGACTACTGATAGTATTTTTATCCAACCTGATAGT
>CAYHBX010000032.1:0-10119 GCA_964355005.1 uncultured Candidatus Saccharibacteria bacterium
CCGATTTGATGCGCCGGATGGCGGATTTTCATCATGCTTTGAATTCAGAATACAGAACTGGGGAAGAATACCGAAATCTTGAAGAGGAGATAGAAGGATGGCTCTCGGAGCCCGATATTTTGGTTTTTTTGGCGGAAGAGAACGGCAAAGCCGTAGGTTACATACGAATTAGCGTTGAACCGGCGCCGGCTTATCTTGATGAGAAAAAGATCGGAATAGTGGATGATGTGTTTATTTTGGAAAGTTCCAGACGACAGGGGGTAGCCAAGTTGTTGTATGCGAAAGCCGAGGAGTGGTTTTTTAAAAAAGGGGTGCATTCGATAGAATTGAATGTCGACTGCAAGAATGAAAAAGCGGTAGAATTTTGGAAAAAACATGGTTTTGGGGAAAGAAAACTAAGAATGCGGAAGATTTTATAGTCTAGACCGGCGGCAAATTTTGGTTTATGATGCAGATGGTTCATTGAGGTATTTGTCGTGAGCGACGACGAGACCGAGCGTGGTAATTGGCCGGACGAACAGTGCGACGATTGTCAGAAAAAAGGGTGCGTTATCCGTCATAGGGGAAAATATATTCCCAATGACCGGTGCGGGAAATTTTGCGGTTCTTGTTGGAATGAACGAGTGCAATATTTCCGGCACATCGGTGAACCTAAGCCCTATCACCCTCCGCCCGATCAGCCGGACACGCCGCCTAATTCCCGGTGTTGCTCATGACCGGGTATATTCACAAAGTAGAATTACCAAAAGTCCGTTGTAATGATTGTGGTGTTCTAGGGGTGGAAATAGAGATCTGGCAAGCGCAACTAGTGCCTCATAGCCGGACTGGTTTTTTCTGTTTTGATTGTTTTGAGAAAAGGACGATGTACGCGGTTGCTAATAATAAACCGATGCCGATGAATGACTACCCGCCGCATCCGGCGAGTCCCGAAGAAGTTGAATAGAGAAAACCCCGACCAAGGTCGGGGTTTTGTATTTTCATTGAGTGGGCGGATCGCGTTCTTCGGGTGGATCCTCGGCAATTCCGTGTTTCTTTTTGAACCAGCGATCATAGTCCGCGTGCTGTTCGGGTGTGCTATTTTTAGACGGACGATGAACGGTTACGCTGGCCATTTTAATACTGTCTCCGTCGGGGTTGTTGTGGCCGTGAAAAAAATGAAAAGCATAGTCGACCGGAAATCCCTTAGCTTCAATCCTGTACTTAAGAGTGAAAGCATTACCGAAAGCCGCATGGCTTTCTGGGCTGTCGTAGGGCGCCTGCATGGCCTCTAGCAAATATTGCTGCATTAGCCCAGCGTCAATCAGAGCATCTAAATAGTTTTTTTCTTCGTCATCTTCATGCTGGCCCATATTCTGGTACCGAAAGGAACTGACTTGATATTAACTTTTTTAAAATTTGTTTGGCAAGCCGGGATTTACATTTAGACATTTAAACATTTAAACTAGTAAATAATGTCCGAGTATTATTCGCCAAAAAAAGTCAGGGGATTGTTTGATCCGAAATCCGGCACCGCGTTTCGTTTGAGCCGGTCAAAGATAGACCTTTTTTTGAATTGCCCGCGTTGTTTCTATTACGATCGTCGCGTTGGCGTTTCTCAACCGCCCGGATTTCCTTTTGCTTTGAATTCTGCCGTGGACAAGCTTTTAAAGAAGGAATTTGATATCCATCGCGCTAAGGGTAGCACTCATCCGCTAATGAAAACCTATAAAATAGACGCGATACCCTTTCATCATCCGAAAATGGATGAGTGGCGGGACGCTTTACGTGGAGGAATAACTTACACCGATTCGGCCACCAATTTTTTGGTTACTGGCGGAGTTGATGATGTTTGGGTGACTCCGAAAGGAGAGCTAATCATAGTTGATTACAAAGCCACCTCCAAAGAGGCCGAAGTGTCTTTGGATGCCGCCTGGCAAATCGGTTACAAGCGGCAAATGGAGGTTTATCAATGGTTATTCCGCCAGAACGGTTTTAATGTTTCCCCGACCGGCTACTTTGTTTATTGCAACGGGAAAACCGACCGCGAAGCTTTTGACGCGAAGTTGGAATTTGATATAAAGCTCCTGCCTTACGCGGGTGATCCTTCTTGGATTCCCGAGACTTTGGCGCAGATAAAGAAATGTTTAGTGAGCGATAAAGCGCCTGCTAGCGGGGATGATTGTGATTTCTGCAAATATCGCCAGGCGACAATATCTTTGGATGCTGCCTAGCTATGAAAATATTCGTAAAGGCAAAGCCCGGGGCGCGGGAAGAAAAGATAGAAAAGATCTCCGATACCGAATTTAGCGTGTCGGTAAAAGAGCCGCCGGTTGACGGACGGGCTAATCGGGCGATCATCCGGGTTGTGGCCGGATATTTTAAAGTTCCGGAATCTTTGATTTCAATCGTAGTAGGACATACCAGCCGACAAAAAATTATTGAGATTAGGGGAGTTTAAAGTTTTTCACGCAAAGAACTCTATTGCCTAACTTGAGTTGGTTTGTTATTTATATAGCAGTACATATAAGGAGGTAATTGTGCTGGAACTTGACGCGACCACCAAGCAGTATTGGACCGCGGAGGACTACGCGGCAATGGAAGCGACTGAAACTTTTGGAGGGCTCCGGAAGATCGCTCAACGGGTAATTTTACGGATGCCCCGGCCGATCGTGCAAGTTTGCGGTCCGATTTCCACTGGAGGTTTGGGCGTGATACCGGACAATTTAATGATCTTCCAGGCCTACATAGAAAAATTGCAAGCGAGAGGCGAGAATGTTTTTAACCAGATGCCTTTCGAGAGGCCTATCGGGCGGATCAAATTGTCTAAGCTAGATCACGGAGGAGAGAAGGCGATTTTGTACGATTTTTATCTTCCGATCTTTCAGTCCGGATTGATCAGCAAGCTTTATTTTATGCCCAATTGGTATGATTCGATCGGCGCCAGCTGGGAGTACGCGCAGGCGATCCGTTTGCGGATTCCCAGGGAAATTCTTTGGGAAAAATTAGACAAGTAACCAAAATCCCGCCGAAAGGCGGGATTTTTTATCGGGCGTGGAGTATTTAGCAACACTTGCCACCACCGCAGGATCCTTTGTCGCAGCACTTACACATCCGGCCGGAAATTTTAGTCAGGCCGGCTACCAGCAGTAGGGTTGGCCAACCTAATTCAACTAACCGTCCGCCGACAACATTCAGAGCGCCCAACAGGAAAAGCAGACCGATCAAAGCTACGCAAATCCCGACTATATTGTGATGCGGACACTTGCAGCGCCCGCCCATCTCCATATTTTGTTCTTCCATAGTTTTAAATTAGATAAATTTTTGAGAATCGACCTTATTTTATGATTATAGCAAACCTGATTTTTTAATATTGATTTTCGTAATTTTTTGTGATAATATCCAAGTAGTTCTAACTGGAGTGATGGGGTGAGCGTAAAACAAAGAAAATCCTTCAAGCAGGATATGGAAAAAGCCCGCGCTTTCAACGAAGCCACGCTGGCTATTATTCGGGCGATTCAACGTGGCAAGCTAAAAATGTCCGCAAAGCCGGCCGCCAAGTTCCTTAATGATGAGGTTAAAAAGATTATTAAGAAGTATGAATTTAGCCGGGACTAAACCGCGGGGGCAAACCCCGCTTTTTATTAATGTAATACTTAAGGAGATTAAGCGTCATATATGGCGAAATCATTGGAATACTTATTTATAAAAGCTTACGACGATTATTCCGATGCAATTTTTCGGCATTGCTATTTTCGGGTATACGAAAGAGAACGAGCCAAGGAATTAATGCAGGAGACTTTCATCAAAACCTGGGAATATCTCAAAAGGGGAGAAGATGAGAACTTAGAAATCAAAAATCTAAAAGCTTTTTTATATAAAGTGGCTAATAACGTAATCATTGATGAGTCGCGGAAAAAGAAAGTGGTTTCTCTTGAGCTGATGCAGGAAAGGGGCTTTGATCCTAAAGATGACACGCATGACCGATTGTTGAATTTTTTGGAGGGCGGGGAGTTGATACGGCTGTTGGAAGAAGTGGATCCGAAATATCGGGAAGCTCTGACAATGAGATACGTTGAGGATTTGGATATTAAAGAAATCGCCGCGGCGCTAAGTGAAACGGAAAATAATATTTCCGTAAGGATCCATCGGGGGATAGAGAAAATAAGGCAGATCGCGAACCAAGAATCGGGAAGCAAGAATAATGAATTATGAAAAATTTTGAAGAAATAATTAAAAAAGCGAAAGGGGTCAGGATGAGGCCCGATGAGAAATCGGCGATCCGGGCGCGGCTTTATGCCGTAGTTTACGGTAGAGAAGCAGGAAGCAGGAAGCAGGAAGCAAGAAGTTGGGTTTCGGTATTTTTCCGGCCCATTCCCATGCTAGCCTCTTTAATGATCGCCCTGTTGGTTGGCGGCGGTGTTTCTTTTGCTTCGGAAAATTCCTTGCCGGGCGACCTGCTTTATCCGATAAAGGTGAGTATTAACGAAGAGATCCGGTCAAAGTTGGCACTATCGGTTGAAGCGAAGGCCGATTGGGAGGTTACGCGCGTGGATCGTAGGCTGACTGAAGCGGAAAAATTATCTGATAAGGGAAGACTGACTTCTGAACAGCAAGAAAAAGTACAAATTGCTTTTGATAAGCATGCTATTGCCGCACAAAGCCGGGCTACGGCAAAGGTCAACGAAAAAATTGAAAAAATTGCTCGCAAGCACGAAAAAATGATCGCTCGGATCACCAAACAACCGGAAGCGCGGGTAACGACGGGCGCGTCTTTGGTGGCCGAGGTAAAGACTAAGGAGATTCCGGCAAGGACTGAAATAGAAATTGAAGAAAGCGCGGACGCTTCACATGACGATCGGCGTTCCGCGCAGGAGACGACCTTGGAGCTCACTGCTAATCGGGCGATGGGGGTGGCTGAAAATAAAATATCCGAGGTAAAAAAATACATTGAATCAGTCAAAGATCCGGAAATAAAATTTAAAGCCGAGGAATATTTGGATTTGGCGATGCGGGCGCTTATCGAGGGGCGCGCGCGTGTTGAACAGAAATTATACGGCGAAGGAATAATTCTTTTTCGGAAATCTTTCCAGATCGCTCAAAAAGCGCGGGAAGCGGTCGATGAAACTCTTACTGGCTGGCGTGGTGAGGAGAATGTTGAGATTGGGGGGAGTATAGATGTTGACGTTGAAATCAGGGGTCGGACACCTCTGTTGCCGTAATCGAAAATCCGTTAATCGATCGTTGGCTCGTTTGATATAATAATTAGGTGACACTCAAACATTTTTCGCTCGCTCTGCTGGTTTTCGGTATCACCGTTTGCGGAGCCGGTCCGGCTTTAGCTGATGGTGGGTCAGTTCTTCCATTGCCGGGTCTGACGCCGTCCAACTTTTTCTACTTTTTAGATCGTTTTGGCGAAACCCTGCAGGATTTCTTCACTTTTGGGGTAAGCGATAAGGCGAAGCTCCAGGTTCAATTCGCCGCGGAGCGGGTGGCAGAAATTTCTTTGGAAAGAAAGGTAAAAGGAGAAGATTCTCCGGGCGTAGAGATTGCTAAGGAGCGTTTTACTGGTCACTTGAAGCGAGCGGAGGAGATCATTGATGAGGCAGAGGAAAGAGGAGAGGAGATCGGCGATGAACGGGCAGAGGTCATTGAAGGCGTGAATGAGATTTTTGAAAATGCCGACTGGCTGGATGATTTTTATGAAGAATTTGATGAGATCGGCAATTCGTTAGGAATTCCCGATGAGGGGGAATTTAATGAAGAGGATGAAGATGAATTAGAGGAGCTGGAAGAGCTGGAGTTTCGGTTGTAATTTATCGTAAAATAAAAAAGCCCTCCTCGGAGAGGAAGGTGATGGGCCCGGAGGGGATTGAACCCTCTCCAGCGGATTATGAGTCCGCCGCTCTAACCAGTTGAGCTACGGGCCTCGATTTTCATTTAGATTCATAGGTGCGGTGGGAATTGAACCCACGACCTCGAGCTTAAAAAGCTCTTGCTCTGCCTGATTGAGCTACGCACCTGATTTCAAAAAAGAGAAGCGCAGTGGGGTTGCCGCGATGCGTCGTCCCGATCCCGTTGGATGGGAACCCACATTCCCGGTATATGACCGGATCCTAGAATTGGATGATGCGCCTCTGCTGTTGGCGATTATAGCATAGATAAAATTTAAAGTCAATGATTCGTAAACGAATTATATTACTGGGTTTTTTATTGGGAGTAATCTCTGCTTTTTTTGCCGCTTCTATTAAGCCTGAAATCGTCTCTCTGCCCGCTTTACAGCTGGTTCGGATCACCATTCCCTCCGGTGTCACTTTTAGTGATTTGGCGCGTTATTACGGAATCGCCACTTCTACCGCGGAAAATGTTTTGCGTTCTGCTAAGGCAGAATATGATCTGGCCAAGATCGTCAGCGGGCGGGAGTTGGCGCTTTTTTACGATACCTTTTCCGGTGATCTGAAAAAAATGGTTTACAAAATAAATTCCGATGAGCAACTGACCGTTGTTGAAAGTGAGGAGGGTGACTGGCAATCGGATGTTTCCCTGATTCCATACGAGATAAGGGAGCGTTCGGTCGGAGGAGTTATTTCTAAGTCTCTGTACCAGACTATTATTGATCAGGGCTTTGATGAGCGGTTGGCGATGGCGTTGGCGGAAGCTTTCGCTTGGCAAATAGATTTCGCGGCGGATATTCAGGAATGGGACAGTTTTAAGACGGTTTATGAAGAAAGGTATCTTGACGGCGTCTACGTGATGCCGGGTAAAATTTTGGCGGGTAAATTTATAAACGCTGGTGAAGAATTTAAAGGGTTTTATTTTTCAGGCAGTGAGAAAACCAGAGCCGGGCATTATGATGAAAATGGTGCCGCGCTTCAAAAAGAATTTTTAAAATCCCCGCTCCAATATAAATACATTAGCTCCGGTTTTACTTACGCGCGCTATAATCCGATAACGAAAAAAGTTTCTCCGCACCGTGGCATTGATTATGCCGCTCCCGCCGGCACGCCGGCAGTATCGGTAGGGGACGGCATGGTGATTCAGGCCGGCTGGAACGGTTATTACGGTATTTCGGTTACCGTCCGCCATAACGATACCTACAAAACCGTCTATGGTCATTTTTCCCGGCTAGCTAAAGGAATAAAAAATGGGGCGAAGGTTAAGCAGGGGCAGGTGGTCGGCTACGTAGGATCCACCGGTCTTTCTACGGGTCCGCATCTGCACTACGAAATGCATAAATTTAGCAGCTACGTAAATCCTTTTAAGGTGGAGATCCCGCCTGGTGATCCCGTGGACGAAGCCGACCGCGCGGAGTTTGAAAAAATAATCAGTAAATATTTCGGTCAAATTTAAACCGCCAAAGAGGCGGTTTAGTATCGGGTTTTTTCTAGGCGGACAAGAACACTTTTCGCTAGCTGGTCCATTGATTCGTATCTGTCGTGACCGAGCCGGCTTTCCCAAGAAACAAAAACGATGTCATCGCAGAAGGCTTGAGTGATGTTGATATGCTTGGTTTGACCGATATCGCTCACTTGGTCGGTTCGCAGTAGGTCAACCCGCATACCTACGATTGGGATAGCATTAGTCTTCGGGCGCGTTCCGTTCTTTTTGGTTCGCGGGAATCCGACATTTGCCCTGATTGTCCAAACCAGCTTCTCCCACTCAAATTTAAAAGAAAAGCTCTTTTCTACATTTTTTGCCAGCTCCAACCAGCGGGACATAAAAAGCGCAAAGAGTTCTTGATCGGGTGAATATTTACTTGGCTCGAATGTAATACTAGCGGAGGTCCTGAGCATTCAAGCGATCCTTAAAGAGCCAATAGTTTTATAGCAACAAACTGATTATTTTGCAAAAGGCCGGTCAAAGAGAATGACCCAGATGAAGTTGATGAAATAACGGGAGACGGTGGCGAAATAGCCGCGTTTTTTGAATCGGCGGGCAGAAGAAAGCACGACCAAACGGTGCGTGAAGACAACCTTCCCTATTTTCCGGAGTCTTTTTCCGGTGTTTACGTCATCTCCGAAAAATACGTAATTCACATCAAGGCCCCCGATCTTATCCAACGCCCACCGCCAAACCGCTAAATTACCACCCTGCACTACGCTGCCTTTTTTAAGAATGTGGTGAATTAGAAAATAGACAGGATAAGCAATTATCAAAAACCCATACTTCAGAAAGATATTTTTTATTTTGCTTAAGTCTCTGTAGGCATAAATTCCGGCAACAGCAGCAGTGCCGGGGCGAGATAAGTATCGGAGCGCCGTTTCGCTCCAGCCGGGCGTCAGCCAGTTATCGGCATCAATAAAGGCGACGATCTCGCCGGTGGCGGCATTGATCCCGGTTTGTCGCGCGCGGTTGGTTCCGGGAACGGACTCTTTAAGGACAATGGTTTTTGGTTTGGCGGACGCGACTTCTACGGTGCGGTCGGTGCTACCGTTGTCTACCACGATGATCTCTTTGACGAAACGCTCAGGCTGTCTTAAAATGCTGTCTATTGTTGAGCCGATGTAATCCTGCTCATTGCGGGCTGGTATAATAAACGATATGCGTGGATCGGTCATAAAATATATTTTTCTTATATCGTTGCTAATTCTGGGCGCGGCTTTTTTCTTATATTACACCAGATTGGCCGATCGGGGCGAATTACTGGTAACCCGGCTGGATAGTATCCGGGAAATAAAATTTATCGGGAAAGCCGGTGAAATACTGCAAATATTACTGACCGGAACACTGATCAGTCTGATAAATTTTGGCTTGGCGTCCGTTTTGGCGGAACGTAATAAATTTGCCTCATTTTTGTTGCCGGTTTCCACCGTGCTGTTTAATCTCTTGCTTTTGATTTACGTTTGGTTTATAGTATCTATCAATTGAGTATGTTCGCTGTAATTGAGACCGGCGGCAAGCAATACAAAGTTGCTCCCGGGCAAAAACTGAAAATTGAGAAATTGGAATCCAAAATGGGGGATTCTTTGGCGTTTGAAAAAGTTTTATTGGTTGCCGACGGCGACAATGTTAAAATCGGCGCTCCTTATGTTGCCGGCGCGAAAGTAGAAGCCCGGGTTAATCTTCAGGGCAAACATGATACGTTGGTTGTCTTTAAATACAGCTCCAAGTCCCGCTATCGCAAGAGAAAGGGTCATCGGCAGCCGTTTACCGAAGTGGAAATTGTCGGTATCAAATGAACAACCGCGGCTTGATGGCCGCGGTTTTCGTTTCTGTCATTCCCGCTCCCTTTCTGTCATTCCCGTGAAAGCGGGAATCCAGAATCATACATTCCTCCTGTCATTCCCGCCCCGTATCGCGGTACGGGGTAAACTCCAGCCGGAATCCAGAATCATACACTGGATTCCGGCTCAAGGCCGGAATGACAAAGAAAGGGATCGGGAATGACAAAGGACGGGATTGGAATTACAGAGAAAAAAAGCCCCGTAATGACAGAAAAAAGACCCTCGCCGCTAGTGGCGGGGGTCATTTTTTTAACCGACTCTGGGGCAGATCCACATTCCCACGAATATCGCCATCAGTCCTACTGCTATCAGGTCCGCTCCTGGGGTACGCATGCCGGCGTTATTTATGATATTGATGAATCCGGCAAGCACGCAGAGTCCTCCCCCTAATACTAATAGACCGGCGACTTTCTTTTTCACTGGCTGATCTCCGATGTGCCATTGGTAATTATATCGCGTAAAGAAAAACCCGCCAATCCCACACACAAACTGTGTATGGGACATGCGGCGGGTTAGTGTTTCTTGCCTCAACAGCGATCCAGCTCTGGATCATCCACGCAGTTATTTTCCCGTCCGGCGGGCGGGGGAATGATACGTCCCTCTTCTTCGGTCATTGTCAGGTTGTGATAGATGCATCCGAAGACGAAACTGCCGGCCAGGCCGAAAACGCAGAACAGGACGCCCATGCGGGGATTTCCGTTTCCGAGCATTACCAGTCCGGGGAGGATGGCGCATGCCGAAAGAATAAAAAGGATCATCATCGGGAATGCGAAACCGGAAACTCTCGGATCTTTCATCCAGCCCTCCTTGTTTGGTGTTCTGGGGAGTATTATAAACGAAAGCAAAATTTTTGTCAAACAACCGAAAGGTACATTCAACTTTGAAGTGCAACACCTGTTAGCTCATAGAATACCTCATA
>CAYHBX010000033.1:0-9740 GCA_964355005.1 uncultured Candidatus Saccharibacteria bacterium
CCATGTCGGCATCATCCCCTTCACGGCCTTTGACGACCTCGCCACCGGAATCAAGTGGGGCGCTCTGACGGTAACGATAATTGCTTCAACTTTATTCTTCCTCGCCCTGCTAAAATTGAAAGTTCGCTGGCCAATCTTGTGGCTGGGCATATTTCTCTTTTCCTCCGCGGATCTTTTATACCGGCTGGCGATGTTGCGCCCTCACCCTCTGTCGCTAGGGCTAAGCATGATATTGTTCGCCTACTTATCGGCGAAAGAAACCACGCGCACCCGGGCAATCCTTTTCGCGATCGCCGCCGGACTTTCCTGGATTCATTTGTCGTTGAGCTGGATGGCGCTTTTGATCGTAGCCGTCGTCTCTACGGTAGAATTCATGCAAAAGCAGGAGGTATCGGGACGGAAATATCTGGCGGTCATTCTCGGCCTAATCGCCGGCTGGATCCTGCGACCTAATCCGATCGGCGCGGCCCGACTTGCTTACATTCAAGTTGTAAAACTGCTGTTCGAAAAACAGAGCAACATTCCGCTACGGTTCGGACGGGAACTGACACCCTTTGTTTGGGAAAATTTCGTAGACCAACTAATACCGATAACCATCATCGCCCTCACCGCCGCCGCGTTTATCGGCTGGTTCTATTGGAGAAAAACCTGGTCTGCTAGTGATGCCGATACCAAAGGACCGATCATCTCGGCCGCGGCATTGGCGGGCGTATTTTTTCTGCTGACCTTCGGCGTGGCGCGCCGATCCAATGAACTATTCATCGGATTCGCGGTAATATTTGCCGCCCTAGTCTTCACTTATATGCTGAAAAATACATTGCGCTACGATTGGCCGCATTACTTCGCGGCAATCCTTGTGATTTTAGCCGTAATTTATATGCCATTTAAAACCATCTACCGTTTTGATACCTACCTCGCGGGAACCTTTGAAATTGACCGCTTTAAAGCGGTTTCGGAATGGCTGAACAAAAATTCCCAACCCGAAGAAATCGTCTTCAATATCCACTGGGATCGTTTTGCTCAATTATTTTACTGGAACCAACGTAACTACTTTATTAACGGCATGGATCCGATATTTGAATATACCTACGATCCGGCGCTGTACTGGAAAACTCACTTTCTGGCCATTGATGCCGGCACTACGCACACCTGCGGTAAAATAAAATGCACCGCCGAAGAAGTTGAACCGACTCCGCAGGTCTTGAAAAATGACTTCGGGGCGTCGTATATTTTGGTAGAAAAGCATCGTAGCCCGAAAGTCTTTGAATATCTAAATTCGTCCCCTGACTTCCAAAAATCATTTGAGGATCAACGGGACGCGCTGTTCAAAATACTATAAACGAAGCCAACGTCGGAAGTCGGCTCTCCGACCACTAGCGTCGGAGCTAACAACTACTAACTAATAACCAATGACGAAGTTCTCTGTAGTGATTCCTGTATATAACGAGAAGGGCACTCTGCCGGCTATTTTGGAGAAGGTCCAAAAAGAAAAACCGGCGGAAATCATTATTGTTGATGACTGTTCTAACGATGGCACGGAGCAATTTTTGGCCGCCTATGAAGCGAAGAACGTAAAAATTATCCGCCACGAAAACAACCGGGGCAAGGGGGCTTCCGTACGCGATGGCCTGGCGGCGGCGACGCAAGAAATTATCCTTATCCAAGATGCCGACCTGGAATATGACCCGGCGGAATATTCCCGCCTGTTGCAGCCGATCATTGACGGCAAGGCGGACGTGGTTTACGGCTCACGGTTCGTCGGTTCCGACCCCCATCGGATAATGCTCTTTTGGCATCACCTGGGAAACCGCTTTCTGACTTTTTTAACTAATTTGTTCGCTAATCTTAATCTCACGGATATGGAAACGTGCTATAAAGCCTTTCGCCGCGAGGCGATCCAATCCGTAACATTAGAAGAAACAGATTTCGGCTTTGAGCCGGAAGTTACCATCAAACTGGCGAAAAAGGGCTGGCGATTCTACGAAGTGGGAATTTCCTATTACGGGCGCGGGTACGAAGAGGGAAAAAAGATCAACTGGATGGACGGATTAAAAGCGATTGCGACGATAATCAAGCACGGATTACTGCCGCCAAAATAGAATTACGAATTAAGAATGATGAATTAAGGAAAAAGCTAAGCAAACAAAAACTCCCCTTACACAAATCGGGGAGTTTTTGTTTTATACCGAACTAACGGGAAACCGCGATAGAAGTAGAAGCCTGTCCGGAAATCTGTTCTCCGTATTTTGCCTCAACGGTGACCCGGCCGCCATTATTAGCGATATCGTAATTGGTATCGTAATCGGCGTCGCTGGTGTAGCTACCGGCCGAAGGATCGAACGGTAAGCTGGTCATATAGGTCGGAACAATGCACTCGACGATATTGTATCCGCCGGTAGACTGGATCGTAGTGGTCGCAGTCGGCAAAGCGGCGCAGTCGCCGGTAACCGGCCAAGTGCCACGATTGTCAGCCAAACGCTGGCTAACCGCGTTCAAGATAGCGTTAATGTTAGCGGACCGTTGAGTATTCCGGGCTTGAGCAAACTGCCTAGCCGGGTTCAAAGCCACAATAACAACACCTGCCAAGATCGCGATAATACCGATAACCACCAAAAGTTCGATCAAAGTAAAACCTGAATTTTTTTTCATAATTAAAGTAGTCTGAACGACCTTTCCTTGTCCCTTACATAAATTATGTGAGGGGTAACCTTATTGAATTATATCAAAAGCTCTGTAATTCCTCCAATGAGACTGTGGATAAAGTCTGGGTATTGACCGTTAATCTCAAATTAGTCGCCGCGTTGTTCGCCTGCGCCTCCGCGCTGATAATAAAATTAGGCCCGACCGTAGTTATGGTCAAAAGAGTGCAATTATTCCCCGACACGGTGATAACCTCGTTCCCGACATAAGACGCGCTGTCGGCCAGCTGTAACAAGGCGTAATTCAAGCAGGAGCGGGCCAATGTGTAACTGAACTGTTTGCTGTAAAAATCCGTTATACCGGTTCTGGTGAACAAACTGGACGATCCCAGAGAAATAGCCACTACCATCACAAATAACGAGACAACGATCGTCAGCGTAATTGCTATGTACCCGCCGGTCTTTCTCATTTAGTCAGGATGGTGAAATTTATATCGACGGTTGTTGAAGTAAAGTTATTGAATAAATTCCCGCTGACCCGGATGGCCGGGCGGCCGGAAAAATCAAATTGGTGGAAATTCAAGTCCTGCGCGGCGACATATTCATTGGTTATCGGTACAGCTACGCCGCCACCTTTTTGGATTTTTACCACGCTCTGCGAGCCGTCGATCACAACCGGATTACTAGCGTAATTGAGCTTAGTAACCGAAAGCGAAGTACTGGTGGCGCCGGAAGTCGGAGAATTGATAGTTGAAATATTCTGCAATGCCCAGTAGATCTTCTGCTCCAAAAACTTTTTATTTTCCGCCATTTCCCGCTGGCTTCGCAACCGATCGCTGGAATCAATCAATTGATAAGCAATAATGATCGCGAAAGCCGCTATCAGCGTGGTCAATGCGGAATAGATCAACGTCTCGATCAGGGTGAAACCCTGATCGATCCATCCCCTCTTCTTGGTTCTTAATTCTTGCTTCATGCTTCTTGATTCTGTTTTTTTATCACGGCGTGGAGGTAATAATTCTTAACGCGTCGTTGCTACGCACCGACATAAACACCATATTTTCGGCGAAATCAATACCGGTTCCGACCTGCGGGTAGTTTAATGATCCATATTCGGAAATATTGTCCGGACTCGCGACGTTCACGATTAAAAATTCTTTTGTGCTATTAGAAGTGGCCAAGAAAGCTAGGTCTCCTACGGCGCAAACAATATCGTTGACGTAGCCGCCCGTTGTCAGACGATCCCGGACATACATCTGGGCGGTAGTCGTGGCTCCCAACAACACGACTTCATCTTCCTCGTTACCCACCAAGAGATTACGATTACCTCCCTTGTAATGCACGAAGATGCTCAAATCTTCGGTAGTGCCGTCAATGTCGTGAGTATTAATAAGTATCGGCGTGGCCGGACTAGAAATATCAAAGACAAAAATATCAAAATCTGACTCCTTGCTAACGGCAAATAGCCGATCGGAAGAGGCGGCGAAATCATAAACATCGCCCCCCGTCGCCACCTGGCTTATAACAGACGGGTTGGCGGGGTTGGTTACATCAATAAAGGCGATCTCGTTGCTAGCCGAATCCGTCCGCCCGATCGCGACAGTGTTACCGAAAGAAGTTACTGAAAGAGCATTAGAACTACCGGTCAAACCTAGAGATCCTACCTTCGAGATTGAGACCGGCGTTGTAATATCAAAAATCACTAACTCCTGATTATCATTATCAGAGGCCGCGTAAAGATAATTGCCGCTAACATGCAAAGAATTAAGCCCACCCGAGCCAACATCCAATGATGCTACCAACACCGGCATGGTCGGCGTAGAAACATCAAAAACAAAAATGTCCGGCTTGCTTGATGACGACGCCTTGCCACTCATAAAAACATAAGGAAGCTGTACCGCTATGTCGGTCCCCTCATTGCCGGCCCCCAAGTCTCCGGTACCGATAGTTTGCGGCAACGTCCAGTTCCCGCTCAACGGAAAAGTTTTGCAACTGCTGGATAATGGATATTCCCAATTGGTCAATTTCTCCACCAGCTCTACTTTTTGAGTATTGCCGCGCGCCAGCCAGGTAACCGTGGTGGTGGCGACACGCTCATTCTCACTTTCGACATAAATGGAAACTGTTCGGGTGAAAATATCCCGGCCGTCGGAAACGCTGGAGGAGCCGAACATCCATTCGTAACCATTGAATTCCAGCCCGTGATCTCCCGAGATTAGTTCGGCCCAATTACGGTCACGGATCGAACGGGTCGCCTCCGCACCCTCCTGGGCGTAATTCATCGCCAATTCGAAATTAAGGCTGTCTTCGGAGAGGGTCTGACCGCCGAAAAAAACCTGGTAACTCGCCGCCATGGCAACGGCAAAAATCCCGAGCGACACAACGATCTCCAAAACGCTTTGACCTCTTTGTTTAGTAATTGGGTTCATAAACTAATCCTTCGGAATTTAAATAAACATCCCGGCTACGCAGGCCGTTATCGGTTACGGTATAAGTACTGGAAGCAGTCGTACCGCTCAAAGCCGCGAATACTACCTCTGCCGGACCGTTGATAGTAATGCCCTCGGATCTGGGAAATGACCTATCCTGATCGGCGTTCCTAGCCGCGAAGCTTGACCCCTGAAAAACCACTAAATTTTCAGAATTCACATAAACTCCATGATCAGACTCGTTCCGGTTGATCATCGCCAACCCCCTGGCCTGCTCCAATACCGAATAAAGCAGGCTATATTCGGATTCAAACTGGGACTGGTAATAAAAGTTGTACGCGACCGGAGCTCCAGCGCTGAATATGACGGCCAAAATACCGATGACCAAAAGAACTTCTATTAAAGTTATGCCTTTACCGTCGGCCCACGCTCTGAGTAACTTCATAAATTGGTGTGATAATAGAGATCGCCACAAAACCCACGATCAGGCCCATAAAAACCATCAGCAGCGGCTCCATGGTATTAGAAAGGTTTTTCGTGGCATCGGTAACCTCGCCTTCGTAAAACTCCGCCAGGTAAAGCAGGGTCTCGCTTAAATTTCCGGAATTTTCTCCCACGGCAACCATCTGGCTCAAAACTGCCGGAAATAAGTGCTTGTGCTTAGCGAAATGCGGCGACAACGCCTCGCCCCGGCTGACTTCGGCCGCCATGGCCATCAGTTGTTTTTTATAAACCAAATTGGATAACGACTCCGCGGTAATAGTGATCGCCTCCACTACCTTGACGCCACTTTTCAGCGTCAAGCCGAGCGTCCGGCAAAAATTGGAAAGGTTGACGCCTTTTGCCATTTTCCCGAAAATCGGCAGGACGAGAATTGTCCGGTGGAAATAAAATCGCAATAGTTCGAGTCGCAATAAAAGCCAGATCGCGACGATCGCGGCAAAAAAGATCCCAATGATCAGGGGTCCGTAATTCGTCAACCCATTACTGATCGCGATCAAAATCCTAGTCGTTAACGGAAGTTCTACTTTCAAACTGCTGAAGATCGGCAAAATCTTCGGGAAAATAAAAACCGTCAGCAAACCGGTGATGCCTAGCGTGGCAACCAGAACCACCGCTGGATAGATCAGGGCGCCGACCACCTTGCGACGCAGCTCCCTTTTTTTCTTCAACTCCTCGGCGAGATAATTCAAATTCTCCGGAAGAATACCGGTTGATTCACCGACCCGGATGATGTTGATGAATAATTTACCGAAAACTCCCTCAAACCGATCCAGACTGGCGGACAAGAATTGGCCATTGCTGATGTCTAGGATCAATCGGTCTAAAATCTTATTCATCGCCCTCGATGTAGTTTCTTTCTTCAAAATCTTCAGGCTTTCCAATAAAGGCAGGCCGGCTTTTGCCATTACCGCGAGATGACGAGCAAAAATCCCCTGCTCCTGCAAAGAAACCCTGAAAACAATGCTGGTCCAAAGCGATTTAAATCCGGCCGTGAAATTTTTGAAAGTTTTACTCATGGATAACCCGCAATATTTCTTGAATGGTAGTAACGCCCTCCATGGCTTTTTCGAACCCATCCTCTACCATCGTGGTCATCCCGGATTGAATGGCGATCCTCTTAATTTCACTGGCATCGGCGTTGCGCATCAAAGCCGCCCGGATCAGGTCGTCAATTTCCAGTACTTCATAGATCCCGATCCGGCCGCGATAGCCGCTTTGATCGCAGGAATCACATCCTTTTCCATAATAAAATTTTTTACGTCCGGCTAAGAGTTTCGGCGGCACTACCGCTCCTAAACTTTTCAACTCATCGGCGGTAATTTCTTTTTCCGCCTTACATTTATCACAAATTTTCCTGACCAAACGCTGACCGACGGCAACGTTCACGGTGGAAGCGATCAAAAATGGCTCAATGCCCATATCCAGCAAGCGCGGTAAGGTTGTCGGCGCGTCATTGGTGTGCAAAGTAGAAAGCAGAAGATGGCCGGTCAGAGCGGCATTCACGGCTATGCCGGCGGTTTCTTCATCGCGGATCTCACCCACCATCACAATGTTCGGATCTTGCCGCAAAATTGACCGAAGACCGCCCGCGAACGTAACTCCGGTGCGTGAGTTCACCTGGATCTGTTCGATCCCTTCAATGGCATATTCTACCGGATCTTCAATAGTAATAATGGAGACTTCCTTTGTGTTCAGCATACGCAAAATTGTGTACAAGGAAGTAGTTTTGCCGGAGCCGGTCGGACCGGTAGCAAGGATCATGCCGTACGGTTTTTTGATGTTGCGGAGGATCTTTGCCAAGTTCGCTCCCTTATAGCCGAGGTCCTCCAGGGTGTAGGCCTCCGATTTTTCCGCCAGCAACCGCAAAACACCGTTTTCTCCGTAATAAGTCGGGGCGATAGAAACCCGGACGTCCACGTTGGTATCCCCTACTTTCAACCGGAATCGGCCGTCCTGCGCCGCTTGGTGTTCATCAGTCCGCAAACCGGATAAAACTTTTATACGCGTAATAACTTCCGATTGAATAGCGTTCGGAAAAACATAAATATCGTGCAAAATTCCGTCCACCCGAAAACGGATATCCATGGTTTTCTCGCCCGGATCCATGTGGATATCGGAAGCCCGCGATTGGAACGCGTCGCTAACCATTCCATCAACCAAATTGATTATCGGGATCTCTTCCGGATCTTTTTCTAACAGCTTTTTAACCGCCTCGCGAAAATTCGGCAACGCGCTTTTTACTTCCGGTTTTTCCGCTTTTTTTGACGCCTCCTTGGGCTCTTTTTCCAACTTCTTATCCGAGGTCTTTGCTTTAGCCATTACCTTAATTTTAGCAAATTAGCTTAAATTTGGACAAAAAAATCCCCTTACTTGAAGGGGATCTCGGCTTGCGCCAGACAGAAAACCGACCTCATGACGAACACCGGAACGGGAACGGGCTGCGGATTCACGAACTGCACGGGCTTGGGCTTGAGTGACGGCGTCGCTTTTGGTTGCTTGAATCTTGGGGCGGCCGTCTTGCGCAACGCCGACCAGATATGATCCTCGATTGCCGGCTTACCGCGACTGCTCCGCATCCAACCTTTGTCTTCCATTACTACCCTACTTTTCCCGTTCGGATCTTTTCCGAAGCGCACCCAGTATGGGCCACACTCCAGAGTGACCGAGCGTAGCATTCCTGTAACTGGATCCTTGTACTCGTTGAGCACCTTCACGGGAGGGACTTCATCAAGCGTCGCCATCGTTTTTCTCCTCACGAGGGTTGTGGTTAAAGAGCTTAATTTCTTGGTTGAATTATACCCGATTTTAGCCCTCTTGTCAAGCCCAACTGGATGTGCTAATATGGTCTTAGCTGGCGGTCGGACAATTACCCCGATTTCGGTCGTGGGAGGAAAGTCCGGACACCTAGTAAAAAGTATCGGTTAAAAGCCGACATCTCGCCCGCAAGGGCGGAAGAGGTGCGAACAGTGACGCTCGTCTTCGAAAGAAGCGGGAAGCCCAATCCCAAGCTAGAATGGCTTAATTCGGATATAGGGATAAAAATTCCGAAGTGAAACGGCTAAATCCTTACCGGGTGCAAGGTCGTACTCGCAAGAGTGAACCGCTTGAGTCTCGATAGTAATATCGGACCTAGATAAATATTGTTAGAACAGAATCCGGCTTACGGACCGCCAGCTTGTCCGCCTAAGGCGGGCTATCAAAAACTCCCTTGAATGGGAGTTTTTGATTATCGGGTTTGACAAGACCCCCATTTCTATGCTAAAATGCCCTTGTCAGTTTAACCTTGAAAACCCAATAAAGGAGGCTACCCGTGGAAAGGCTACTCAAGTTGTGCGGAAACGCAATGGCTGCATTCATGGACTTCGGAGTCGGAACATTCATCACCGCCCTACTGGGACTGGCCTTCGGACTGGAACTGCCTGCTTGGGCATACCTAGTGGGTGGAGTTCTGGGCTTCCTTCCTGATTTTGACGTTATCTGGTCCATCCTTTACAGAGGCCACCCGCAGGGCGACCACCATCAGACGCTGATGCACCGGCCGATCGTCATTCTGCCGATCACGGCAATCGCTGGCTGGCTCCTTGGTGGAGCTTTCTGGTCAGCGACTGCCACCGCCTGCGTTTTCTGGCATTACCTCCATGACACGCCGGAATTTGGAGGTGGCGGAGTGGCCTGGTTCTGGCCATTCTCCAAGAAGTACTGGTCCTTTCGCAATGAATGGATCAGTCCAGAACGCTCGGTAATGGCGAATTCGGAAACAGACCACAAAAGCTGGATCGAGGAAACGTGGTTGAAGCCGAGCGCGATTTCATGCAGAGAGATTGAGGTGGGCGCCATCAGCATCGGCATCGCGTCCACAATCAGTGAGTGGGGTAACCGCGGCTGGTGGTCGCTGGTCTACGGAGTCACAGCATGGGGACTTATTTGGCTCCTCGTTCTGACCATTTGGATGCTCTGGAGAGATCAGCAGACAAAAAATACAGCTCGCACCTAGCGGGCTGTTTTCATTTAGGCTTTACAAGAAGTCCGCAATTAACTACTATTTTTTCTAGCAAATTCACCTAGCTGAAAGGAGGACTATGCGCTCATTCCTGACGGATTTAGCAACGGTTTTAGCATGGCCATTTATTACTGCCGTGGAAATCATCATGGAGATGGTCGCGGGTAT
>CAYHBX010000034.1:0-9649 GCA_964355005.1 uncultured Candidatus Saccharibacteria bacterium
AAGAGGTTATTAACCAAGGAGATCAACCGCTCGGTGGATTGCTCCATGTCCATCAACCTTTCCCGCTCCTTTTTAGATCGGCCCTTGCTTTCCAACAACAATTCCGTGGTCCATTTTATCGCGCTAAGTGGAGTGCGCAGCTGATGCGAGGCCACCGAAACAAACTCGGTCTTTGCCGAATCAATTGCCTTTTCTCGCGTAATATCCCGCTCGACACCGACAAAAAACTTTACATTGCCGGACTGATCGAGAATCGGAATGATCAACGAGTCCGAAATGTAAAATTCCCCGTTTTTCTTTTTATTCTTAATTTCCGCCGCGAACGTTTGTTTCTTTGTTTTGACGGTTTCCCACAAGCGCTGATAAAACTCCTTGCCCATTTGATTACCCCACAATGACGGCCGGCTTCCAATTATTTCTTGAAGAGAATACCCGGTGGTTGTCGTGGCCGCTTTGTTGGCATAAAGGATCACGCCGTCCGAATCAGTAAAAATAACATGGTAATTAACGGCCTCAACTGCCTCCTGAAATTTTCTCACATCATCCAATAACGCCCCCGTTTTAATTTTATTTAATTCCAGCTCAGAAATTTTTACATTTAATTCGGTGACTTTTGCTTCTACTGCTTTTTTCAATCTTTCCTCTGATGCTTCTATCTGACCGGCCATTTTATTTATAGCGACTCCGATCTCACCCAATTCGTTACGCGGACTACCACTGACCCTCTTACTGAAGTCGCCCGCGGCGATCGCGTTGATCGTAGCCCGTAACTTACCCACAGGGTTTTTGATCTGACGGCGGAAAAGCAATGCCAACAGCGTCAGCATCAACAACATTCCCATTCCCACCAACACCCCAACCAGAACTCGTACCCAAGAAATAATCTCTGCCAACCCGTTCGGTAAAAAATAAACCTCAATCGCGCCAACGACACCCGAATCAAAAGAGATCGGGACATAAACCTCAATCAGCTCTCCATGATCCACCTCCTTAACATTTTCGGATTTCAAAAGATCCGATAACGATATCTGGGTTTCGCCTTGCAATGCTTTTTGAAATTCAGGATCATCAATGAATTGCTGTCCGATCAACGACGGCTCATCGGAATAGATAATCCGCCCCCCAAGATCCCAAACCTTGATCCGCGCCACCTGTTTTATTTTTATTCCTTCAAAAAACTTCCCGAAAATTTTCTGGGAATCTACCGAATCGTCATATAAAAAGTCCTGTGGGCTTAAATGCTCCGCGGCCTGCAATTGCACTAATTCACTAGTTAAAAGATTCGCGGCATGTAAAAAAGAAAAAGTAATAAGACGGGAGGAAGCGGCAAACAAAATTATGAAAGCAAGAAAAAATCCGGCCGCCGTCAAAGCCATGAACTTGCTCTCGATCGTCCTCAACATTATTTCGAAATGTCTTCAATATTGGCAGTGACGTATTTTTTCATCTTTTCCAGATCATCTCTAGTTTTCTTCAGCAAAAATTCAATTTCAGTATTTTCTACCGCGGAAATCTTCTTATCCTTGTATTTACCCAGCAAATTATCCAGGTCTTTTTTAAGCACACCGAACACACTCGTCACATCCCGCTCGGCGATCACCAACTTTCTGCCTAATTGTTTTTTCCATAATCTCTGAGCCCAAAAACCGGCGCCGAAAGCCGCCAGAAGCACCGTGATCAAGCCGGAAAAAAAATCCGAATTGAGTTATGCCGACCCCCGCGATCGTCAGCAATGGAGCAGTGCGAACCCTGAACTCTTCGGAGGCTACCGGAAAACTTAAAGCGCCCCGCTCGTCTTGTGTCACCGCCTCGGCAAAATAAGTTCCTTTTTTAAGCGGTTCATTGATCAAAGTTTCCCAATTTCCTTCAGCTGTCGTTGGAACGGTAGCCTGTGAGGAAATAGCGCCGGACCGAGACTTTAATATCAAATGAATCAGAAAGCCGGGCTTAGCCGTTCCGCTAACCACCAAATTTCCCTCGCCGACAAAAACGTCTTTGGTAACAAAGGCGATCGTCGGCGCCTGAATCGGAAGAATATTTACTGAAACCGAAGCGCTGGATTCATTACCGGCTTTATCCACCGCCGAAATAACAATATCTCTTCGGCCGGGAGATTGCAGAGGCAGTTTAATCTCTTCTTGAGTAGTAGTTATATCCTCCTTCGCGCCGATATGAATCACGTAATGAGAGATTCCGGAGAGGGCATCGTTAGCGGAATACCGGAAAACCGGCTGGGGATTATCCGTCTCATTTCCGGACAAAGAAATGATGCTAAACGCCGGTGGCGCGGTCCGATCAACCGCCACTTTATAATGAGAGGTTGGACCAGAACCGATATTATTTTTGAACCGGACGTGGGCATACCAGATCCCCTCCTTTAATTCTCCAAAATTTTTGCCGTTAAAAAGTTCTTTATCAAAAACCTGTGGCGCGGTTTTGGGATTTTGATCCACGACTGCCGCCGCTTGAATGACGTCGTCAGGTAAATTCCAAAGGACAATTAGATCGCCCTGCTGGTTATACCACTTGGCCGGATCGGGATAAAGATTAACGGTTAGCTCTGGCAAAACCGGGACTTTGGCGGCCTTCACTGGCGGACGGGTAACCACGACCGGCTGTTGTTGAACGGGCGCGGGAACGCTAACGGATTGAGTAGTTACATTAATAGAAGCGGTTTTTGTTGAGGAAAGAACATTAGTCCCCTGTCCATCGCTAGCAGTAACAATCGCGTCGGAAATAGAGAAATCGGCCTTGCCGGAACCGACAGTCTTAAACTTCATAGTAAACACCGACAGAGAGTGCCCAGACAAATTTTGCGAAGCGCCCCCGATGAAACTTATGGAACTATTGGAGACCGCGGGGTCTTCCACCCAAAAACCGAAAACGGATTTGCTTCGATCAATTGATACGAATTCAATAATATTTTTGGGAAAACTAATAACGGCTTGGGCGGCATTGATATTCTGGTTTTCGCTATCAATAATTAAATCTACCAAAAACTCCTGTCCAATCGGAAAATTTTGGCCGCTTGGATTCAGGGTCATTGTCGCGGCTGATGCGCCGCCGGATAATAACGCGAAAAACACGGTCATCAGCGCCGGAAGAAAGATTTTTGGTATTTTCATATGCTTATAATCCTTTAATAGCAGTCAAAAAGATGCTCAAATCCTTAATATCTACGATCTTATTGCCGTCCAGATCGGCCGTTCGCTTCAAGGCCATGTCCGCGGAGCGCCAGCGGAAAAGAAAGACACTCCAGTCCTTAATGTTAATTATACTATCTCCGTCAAAATCCGCTTGTGGATAAGAAAGCGGTGAAATTACAAAGGTTTTTATCGAAGAAAATCCGCTGGCTTCATCGTTTGGACCGATCGCTCTGGCGCGCAAGAAATGCTCTCGTGGAGAAAATCTAGCAGTTTCTATTGCCAAAGAATACGCGCCATCTTTGGCGGCTTCCGTTGAATATCGCAAAACATTATCGATCAGCAATTCAACTTTGCTGGCCGGAAAAGTATAACCGATTGCCGTAACTGGCTTGCCGCGGCTAACGCGATTTTGAATAAAATCCAAAGTCGGCGGCACGAATAAGTTTTCCGCTTTAAGACTGTTAGATGAGATCAAATCGGCCGTAAAACCGGAAATGCCGCTACTCCGTCCGTTTTTATCTTTGGCTTCCACGGCAAAGAAATATTCCCCCTGCAACAAGGCAGTAAATTTCTTTTCAAAAAAGCCGCCATCGTCCGCGACGGTTTCCGTATCCAAAATATAGGTATTGATATTCTGCACATCAATCGAACTCCGCCGATAAAATCTCACGGTGCCCCCGGGATAAGCCTTTCCGGCAAAAATAATCTCGGTCGGTAAAACTCCTCCGCGAGACAGCGAGTCGGGTGGAATAGTGATTGAAGAAGTGGTCTCCGTGGAAGTCGTCCCGCTTGGCACGTTAGAAATAGCGGAAGTATTGGGAACTTCGTCCGAGGTTTTTAGGGCGAAGTAGTAAGTAGTCCCTGACGATAATCCGGTGACGGTCTTGGTCTCGGAAGAACCGGCGACGGACGGAGTAGGCTCACCGGTAACTTGGGTTGCCGAATCAAAGTTCCCGGAGGTGATGGCAGAAGTGGAATAGCGGAGATCGTAAGTGGTAGCGGTGCCGGAACTGGCATCATCACCGGGAGCGGTCCAGGTGACTACGATAGAACTGGTAGTGACGGCTCCGGTAGCGAGATTAGAAACATCAGCCGGAGCGGTGGTGTCTCCACCGCCGGAGGTGGATGTCGTCCCGCTCGGCACGTTGGAAATAGCAGAAGTGTTGGGAACTTCGTCCGAGGTTTTTAGGGCGAAGTAGTAAGTAGTCCCTGACGATAATCCGGTGACGGTCTTGGTCTCGGAAGAACCGGCGACGGACGGAGTAGGCTCACCGGTAACTTGGGTTGCCGAATCAAAGTTCCCGGAGGTGATGGCAGAAGTGGAATAGCGGAGATCGTAAGTGGTAGCGGTGCCGGAACTGGCATCATCACCGGGAGCGGTCCAGGTGACTACGATAGAACTGGTAGTGACGGCTCCGGTAGCGAGATTAGAAACATCAGCCGGGGCGGTGGTGTCTCCACCGGAGGCAAGATCAACAATTGTATTGCCTAAGAGATCATCGGCAGAAGCTAAATCCCAAGTCACGTAGATACGTTCGTCAGACATTATATTCACCCGCGCCCCATAAAGATCACCGGCGGTTGTATTTATAGAACTCTGTTCCGTTCCCCAGGAAGCCATTACATCGGCAGATTTTTTCCAATATACATTACCGGTAGACGCGGTGCCAGACGTAGTACGCGCGGTATAAACCGCGTAAATTTCATTGGTATTTTCATCGAAACCCATTTTAACCCCGGTAATACCTTTTGTATCGTTCGTTAAAACATCAGTTTTAGAAGTCCATGCACCACCGGAATAAGTCGCCGCGCGAATATCGTCATTGGTGCCGAAAGTGACAACGTCCGTTGCATACGCCAGATAGATATCGCCGGTCGATCTCTTGAGAGTCGCGCCAAAATGCGCGTCATAGGTTCCGTTACTTACAGCACTCGCGTCTATTGTCGTCCAAGCGCCATCCCAGGAATTTCCGGAGTCGCTGTAAATTTTTGATTGCACCGCATCCGCCGAAATATCCCAGCGAATCGCCATTATGTTTCCACCGGACAGCGGCATTAGAATCAGCCAATCGGTGGCGAGATCAAAAGGGATAGTACCGGCCTCCGTCCAGTTTATTGCCGATGAACAGTCCGCGCCGGTAGCGCATTTGATAACAAAAGAATCTCCGGCGTCCTGGACTCCCATGTAAAGATCACCATCCGTCCCCTTGGTGATAGATGGAATGTTTGCCCCGACCGCGAACCCGCCTCCCTGATTGGCTCCGGACGCGTTGACGGTAGCGGTAAGAGTGTCTCCGGAAGTATCAAGCCGTGTATACCAAAGATCGGCGGCATCCAGAGTTGTAATGTGGATATAGTTACCGGTGGTATCGCCGGGAGTCCAGCGATCATACCAGACAGCAACCTTTAAGCAGTCTGTTTGCGCGTCCACTGTAACCGCCACTCCCCAAGAACCGCCACCATCAGAAGTCTTACTATAAACACAAGAACCGGTGGAATCACGGTAAAAAGCGTAACCGGTTTGGTCCGAAGTAAACACGGCCGTCGGCGAACTGCCATTGTGAGAAGTAAGGGTTGTATGAATAGCGGAGTCGATCGCGATTTCCGCCGCAAAAGCAACGGCAAACCCGATAATTGCCAAGCTGATAACGATCCAAAATTTCTTCATCTATTAAAATTATAGCAAACTAGTCTACTGGGATTTTTTTGCCAAAAATGTAAAAATAAAGCCAATGAATCAATTAGTTATTTTAGCCGGAGGACGGGGCAAGCGCATGAATTCCGAATTACCTAAGCCGCTGATCAAAATCGCCGGGAAAAGCATTATTGAGCGGCTATTGGAAAGAATGAGTCCCCTCTTCCCTACGCCGGTTATTGTCATTGGTCACAAAGGACAGGACATTAAGCAGGTACTCGGGCCTTCATATGTATACGCCGAGCAGAGAGAACAGCGCGGCACCGGAGACGCTTTGCTGGCAGCTAAAGACGCTTTAGCCGGAGCGGATACCATCGTGGCAATGCCGGGCGATCATCCGTTGGTTAGCTTGGAAACCATCAAGGAGTTGCTGGCCGTGATGAAAGAAAAAAAAACAGTGATGACTTTAGCTACCGTCAAATTTCCCGATTTTAATAATGAAGGCAAGGTAATGGAGCGGGCCGGGCGGATCATCCGCAATGCCGACGGTTCGGTTAGTCGCATCGTGGAATTTAAAGATGCCACCAGCAAAGAAAAAGAGGTCACTGAAATCAATTCCGGCTACTACTGCTTCCAAGCCAGGTGGCTTTGGGAAAATATCGGCAAGATCGGAATAAATAACGCCGCCGGAGAATACTATCTGACCGATCTTTTGGGCATTGCCACTTCGCAGGGGCACAAAATTTATTCCGTTGAAGTTAAAAATCCATTTGAGGGAATGGGGGTAAATACGCCGGAGGAACTGGCTATTGTTGAAAAATACATCCAAAAATCGTAGAATTCCGGTAGTTCCTCAATAATGCGGGGACACAATGTCGCTTCCCAGAAACCTAACGCTTCTGCGACACGGAGAATCTGAGGGAAATTGGGCAAAAAAAATGTCGGAAAAAGGAGACCATAGTCTTTTCACTCCGGAATTCCGGGCGCGCCACAGCTCCACCTTCCATCTTACCAACAAAGGAATTGAGCAGGCGAAGATCGCCGGTGATTGGATCCGGAAAAATATCGGCCCGGAATTTGACGGGTATTATACTTCCGACTGTACGCGCGCTCTGGAAACTGCCGCTTGGCTTCGCATCCCATTCGCCCAATGGGATCCGAGACACGAACTTGTAGAGCGGGAATGGGGCGACTTGGATATCGTCTCCGACGAAGAAAAGGGAGCGAAATACCGAGAAGTGATGGAAGCGCGGCAGAAGGACGGATTTTTCTGGCGCGCTCTAAACATAGAGCCGATGTCTAATGTCTGCTTGCGGGTAAACCACGCGCTACAAAAAATGGCCCGCAAATTCAGTGGTAAGAACGTGATCGTGGTCTGCCACGGCGAAATAATGTGGGCGTTCAGAATGTTGCTGGAAGGGCTGACGTCTTGGGAATACGCGCGATTGGACTCATCCACCGACAAAAAAGAAAGGATGTTGAACTGCCAGATACTTCAATACACGCGGGAAGAACCGGCGCTCGGCGAGAATCCCGCTACCGGCATACCGGCCAAAAAATCCAAAAAACTTTCCACTGACTTCACTTGGATGCGCTCGGTCTGCGCCACTGACCCAACATTATCAAGCAATATCTGGACGAAAATTGAACGTAAAAAATACAGCAATGCCGAATTGTTGAAGATCGCCGAATCCACCCCCCGAATGATCAACTAGCCCCCAGGTTTATCCTGAGTTTATCGAAGGACTCATATAAATAACCCCCCCCGCCACTAGTGGCGGGGGTTTTGTCATTCCCGATCCCTTTCTGTCATTCCCGATCCCCTTCTGTCATTCCCGCAGAAGCGGGAATCCAGATTTAAAAATTATTATACAGATCATCCCAATTAGGGTTGCCCTTCTCTATCAATTCCATCTTCCATTCCCGTCTCCACTTCTTAAGTTGTTTCTCTCGTTGGATTGCGCTATAGACATCCGTTGTCTGTTCATAATAAACGAGTGTATAAACTTTGTATTTCTTCGTAAATCCTTCGACTAAACCATTTTTGTGCTCATAAATTCTTTTCCTTAAATTTGAAGTAACGCCTATGTATAAAGTTCCATTGCGCTTGCTTGCAAGAATATAAACGTAATAGTAGCTCATTTATTCTGGATTCCGGCTCAAGGCCGGAATGACAATGGGAAACTAATCACTATTTATAGTTCCCCCAGATCCAATTCGTAATCAAAATTTATTTTCTCAACGAAATCCTTCATGTGGCTAACAAGTATCATCGCGCCTTCATATTTGCTCAACGCTTCGGCGATCACCGGCAAATGACGGAAGTTGATGTGATTGGTCGGCTCATCCAGGATCAGCAAACCGGGTTTTTGCAAAACAAAACGGGCAAAACAAAGCAGTCCCTTCTGTCCTTCGGAAAGAGAGCCAACCTTATTTTTTAATATCTCATCGGTAAGCAAAAAATTAGCGGCCGCGGAACGCAAAGACTCCTCCGACCCTCCCTGCGCCGACGATGCCAAAGATTGATAAGCCGTCTGTTCAAAATCTAGATTAGCGAAATCCTGCTTATAATAACCCACCTGCACGCCTGGGCCGATCTCCGCTCCTTTCGCTTTTCCGCTCGCCAAAGATTCCAGAAAAGTGGTCTTGCCTATTCCGTTCGGACCCTTGATCAAAAGCCGGTTCTTGCGCTTCAAAACAACATTCACTTTTTTAGAAACCGATTTGTGATTTTCAATTACGTTCACGCTTTTAATCGCGACGATCTTCCACTCCGGTAATTCGGAATTCTCGAAAGATTGCGTCGGGATCATAAAATTCCTGATAGTTTTGTCTTCCTGCCGCATCTCTACCAGTTGCGCCTCCAATTCTTCTATCGCTTCCTTCATTTTTCTGGCGACATCACGCATCTTACCTCCTTTCTGGGCAAAAAAATTGAACTGCTCCTTACGATGAGCGATGTCCCGCTCCAGACGGACGTTGGCCTGGCGCTCCCTTTCTATCCGGCGGGCGATCTCTTCAACCACATCCAGATAATCACCCACATATTGCTCAACTTTTCGGGTGAAAGAGTCCAGATATAAAACTCCATGCGTAAAAGCGTTCAAAAACTTGGCATCGTGGGAGATAACGATACAGGTCTTTTCATAATCCACCAAAAACTTCGTCAGCCGCTCGATCCCCGCTTTATCCAAATTGTTCGTCGGCTCGTCCAGTAATAAAATGTCGGGGTTCTGGATCAAGGCAAAGGCCAGCAATAACCGGGCTTGCTGACCTCCGGAAAATTCTTTTACCTTCTTTTTAGCGTCAAACTTCAGATGAACCACATCCAGAATTTTCTTCACCAGCGGCTCAATATTATAAACTTTCTGCTTGAAAGCCTTTTCAAAATATCCGATCACGTCTAGGTCTAGTTGGTCGCGCGGGATAACCTGCATTGCCCGAGCGATAGTCGCGCCCTCCCTGATACTGATCCGCCCCTCTTCCGGCTGGATCTCTCCGGCGATAATTTTAAAAATCGTACTATTACCGGCGCCAGTCTGGCCCATCAGCGTCACTTTCGCCTTTTCCCGCAAAGAAAAACTTGCCTCCTCCAATAAAGACCTGGCGGCAGTGAATCCGAAGGACACTTCATCAAAACGCAAAACCACGTCCCCGTGATCGTATTTTTTGGGATTTTTCTGCGGCTGTTTTGGTTCTTTTTCTTTAGCCATATTGGAAATTAGAAACATGTCCTATTGGTCATATAAGACCCATAGGACTTATAAAGTCTAATAATTATAACAAATTTTTATTGTTTTGGAAAGGTCGCGGGAGGTACATTCAACTTTGAAGTGCAACACCTGTTAGCTCATAGAATACCTCATAG
>CAYHBX010000035.1:0-2730 GCA_964355005.1 uncultured Candidatus Saccharibacteria bacterium
TCACTCAAGAAAACTCCAATCTTTTTTAAATCGTCCCTAACCAAGCCCAATTCTTCCCGCAATTCACGCTGAGCCCCCTCGTCATAATTTTCTCCCTGGCGAAGGTGCCCGGCAGCAGAATGATCCAACAAACCATCTTTCTTGCGAACCTGCACCAAAATATTCCCCGCCTTATCAAAAACATAAACCGCGGAAACACGATGAATGTGGCCGTTGTTATGAGCCTCTTCTTTAGTAGTAGTTCCAATTATATTATCCTGCTCGTCAATGCGATCAAAAATTTCTTGGGACATTATATAAGTTTAATCCAGTATACAATAAAAAACCGCCGAGCAATCGGCGGTTTTGGTTGTTAGGCGGGTGGAGCGGGAATTACTGCGTCAGGATGGTTTGCCCGAATGTCCAATGAAGTTATTTGCAAAATATCAACTAAGGTCGCATTAATCCCCCTTTCAAAAATACTCAGGTCTTCCAGCCAACGCACGGCGCTACGCGCGAACGCGGGATCAAACTTACGCAGCTTGATTTCATTTAGTCTTTCAATAATGCCTACGACACTCTGCGATCGGGCATCCCCGTGCGTACGGCACAAATTATCGACCTCTCTAAGCAGGTCCAGGTCGGAAGCTTCCTTAATACTAATATCCGTATGCCTTTCCATCTGCATTATCATATCCTCAAACAAACTAGACAGATATTATAATTCCGATATAGTATTGTCAAATATATGACTGCCAACAAAATCATCTTGGAAGTACGAGCCGGAGCGGGTGGCGACGAGGCCTCCATCTTTGCCGGAGATCTGGTGCGAATGTACCAGAAATACTGTCTGAAAAAGGGCTGGGGTTTTTCTATTTCCGACACTTCTCCCGGCACTATTGGCGGCTACAAAACTTTCATCGGCCGAGTAGATGGCCCTGATTGCTATGAAGCATTTAAAAATGAGTCCGGAACTCATCGTGTTCAGCGCGTCCCGGCTACGGAAAAAGCCGGCCGCGTCCACACCTCCACTGCTACCGTCGCTATTTTGCCGGTTGTGGAACCTAAAGAAGTAAACATCCATCCGGACGATCTGGAAGTTACTTTCTCGCGAGCCGGCGGCCCAGGCGGGCAAAACGTGAACAAAATTGAAAGCGCCGTCCGCATTTTGCACAAACCGAGCGGCATCGTAGTCTCTTGCCGGGAGGAACGCGACCAACGATCTAACCGAGAAAAGGCGATGGAAATGCTCCGCGCTAAACTCTACGCCATGCAACGCGAAAAAGAATTCGGCGATGTCACCTCTGCCCGCCGGGCTCAAGTCGGAACCGCCGACCGCTCAGAAAAAATCCGCACCTACAACTTCCCCGACGACCGCATCACCGACCACCGCTTCGGAGTTAAGATCCACAATATTGAAAACGTGCTGGAAGGCGATTTTGACGCGATCTTAAGCAAGATCCAAAAAGCTCAGCATCCTAAACAGTAAAAACCGCCTTTCGGCGGTCTAAAAAAGTTTCTCGTGAGGTTCGGCAAGAATTGACATAGTTGTTCGGCAATCCCTGTTCGGACAAGGGAATGTATATTCAACCATTTTAGAACAACCGCCACCCGGTTCGGGATAATTGCCTCTCGATGTCCGCGCCGTATTGTTTTTGAAATCCTTCTTCTCCAGCTCAACAACACAGCCACACCGGGGGCAAAGACACCTTTTCAAACGTTCGGCTCTGTTCTTAGCGGCAAGAACTAAAATTTTCATCTATCCCCATCCTCAAAAGTTCTGCTCAAAAAATAACACAAAAAGAAAACAGGCGCAACCGCGCCTGTTGTGATCTCTTACACCTCTCCTAGATAAATCGAGTGGGAACAATACGGACATAGGGTAGTGAATGACGCTCCCATATCTCCATCCAGATCATGCTTGTCGATTTTTGTATCAGCCTTCAGCGTCATCATTCTTCCACAACCACCACGCTTTTCAACGCATTTGATTCTCCTTCCTATGCGAAGCGGATTGTCATTCTTCTCATGAACTGTGACGATCTCAACATTTCTCGCGACCACGGTGATAGCCGCGGCTCTGACCGCCTGCTCGGGAGAAATGGCATTGATCGCCGCGCCAATCTTCTTCTTGAGATGATCAACGACAACTTCTTTCGCCTTCCTCTTATTCTTCGCGGTGACGTCCAAGGTAGAAATGGTGTAATCACGGCATCCGTCAGAAACCTTCGGGAATTTGAAGCGATAAATCTTCACTGGCCACCTCTCTTTCCGTTTAGGAACCGCCAAAACTATACCCCAGTTTATAAAGTTTGTAAAGTATTTAATAACTTAATGACTTAAGAATCTAGGATATCGATGTCGTTTTGGAACTGCTGAGCTTTGGTCGCTACGCGATCTCCATAACCCCACAAATGACTCCTCCATCGTCCACCAGCATAATATTTAGCGGCCGCGCAACGCTCACGATCTATTTGCTTGGAATAAATACCCTCGCAACCACGCATCGCGTCTTTCAAATAAAGAGCGGTGCCCATAAAAGCGTCTCCGTTGTTCCAAGGCGATGCCGGGTCATTTCCGGTAATTCCGGAAATTTTTTCATCGTACAAGTTCCAAGTAGAAGGAATGAATTGGGCCGGCCCCATCGCGCCGCCATAAGCGCCATCCCGGTTCGGGCAGGAAACTTTAACCGGATCAGGCGGTGCCTTCCCTGCTTCCTTTAGACGCGCAAGTAGGGCTAGGAAAGTCGGC
>CAYHBX010000035.1:2740-9534 GCA_964355005.1 uncultured Candidatus Saccharibacteria bacterium
CCCCAGCCGCGCCAGGAGATCGCGGGCGTCGGCAAGGAAAGTCGGCAGATCGCGCGTTGGGTGCATTGCCGTATCGTAATTGCACCGGCCAACATTCTGCCCTAATGCCGATTCCCTATCCAAAATCGCCAAAATGAAGGCCGCCCGAATTCCGGTTGCCTGTTCGGCAAATTTTCCAAATTGATACGCCTCATCAAAACTCATTTCTCCACCGCCTAAAAATTCAAATATCCGACTCCGGATCTGCGCGGCGGTTTTGCGGGTTTCTTTCAAAATTGTCTGAAATTTGGACTCCTGTCCCTTAGTCTGATCCAAAAGCAGAGCCTTCTCCTGTTTGGTTTTTGCTACCGCGAATTTTTGTGAGTCCTGGTAAGCCTTCAAGGCCGCCGCGTCGCTCCGCTTATTGGCTAGTTCTTCCTTCTTATCTATCAGTTTGCCACGCAGCTCGGCAACCTTAG
Source organism: uncultured Candidatus Saccharibacteria bacterium (assembly GCA_964355005.1). Taxonomy (GTDB): domain Bacteria; phylum Patescibacteriota; class Minisyncoccia; order UBA6257; family WO2-44-18; genus JAUSKF01. The sequence goes on from CAYHBX010000035.1 coordinate 3,199, forward strand.
AAACAGTCACTGCCAAAGAGTCTTTAACCGCCAAAATGCTGTTTAGGTTGCCGAAAAAGTCGGAGAGTTTCGGATTTTTTAAAATTACTTCGATCAGTCCGGAATCTTCATCTTCGTTCAGTCGTCTGATCAAATTTGTCAGAGCGCTTTTATTTACCTCAAGCCGATCTTCCGCTTCCACTATCTCTCCTTTGTTTACAACGATTTCTTTGTCTAATTTAGAAAGATTTAAATTGATCGCTTTTATCTGCAAATTTAGTTTATTGATCTTGGAATTTAAGGTCTTAATCTCGCCGGAAAGAGTTTTTCCCTGTTTTTGATATTCCGCCACCGTGGCTTCGTTCTGGGCGATCTGCGCCTCCAGTTCCGCCAGCTGACGTTCTAAAGCTTCCCGCTCGGAAGCAGATTGAGCCAACGCCACCGGAACGGTAACTGGTAGTAAGTGGCTAGTAGTAAGTAGTAAGGCGAGAAAAAAGGCAGCTAAAAATCGCATAACTTCATTATATATGACGAATTGAAAGCACGGTCATTGCGAACCCCGCGCCAGAACAAGTTCGGTGCGGGATAGACTCCGTGAAGCAATCTTACATTATTGTTAGATTGCCGCGTCACCATGCTCCTCGCAATGACTAAATCTATTTTTTTTCTGCAGCAGGTTTGGCCACGGGGGCTGCTTCGCCAGCCGGAGTGGTGGCAGTTTTCTCGGCGGCCCTAGCTTCAACTTTTTCTTCGGTTTCCGCCTTAACATCCTCCGGCTTAACGGCTTCGGAAAGCTTAGCTTCCTGCTCCTCGGTCATCTTGGCAGTAGCGGTGGCAACCGCGCCTTCAGCGTCAGCTAAAACCTTAACGCCGGACGGCACGACTAAATCTTTGACACGAATAGCTTGGCCAATATCGGCAATCACGGAAATATCAACGGAAATAGACTTCGGAATATCGGTCGGCAAAGATTCAATCTCCACTTCCTGCATCGCCTTGACCAAAATTCCTTCCTTGTCTTTAACTGCCAAAGATTCTCCGACAAATTCCAGTGGCACGCTAACTTTGATCTTCTCATTCAAATTGACCTGGTAAAAATCCACGCTCATCAGCTTATCGCTGACCGCGTCATAGACAACCTCTTGGATCATTACCGGCTTCTTCTGACCGTCTATCACAACGCTGATCATAGAACTTTCTCCGGATTGTTTTAAAAGTTTGGCCAATTCCTTAGCGGGAACCACCAAATGCAAATTCTCCACGCCTTTTCCGTAGAGTTCCGCGGGAATCAATCCCTGCTTGCGCAAAGCATTCACCGCCTTACCAAATTTCTCCCGTTTTTGTACCGCTAATTCCATCCCACACATAACAAAGAGTTTATCTCGTCCCTTACATAACTTGATTATGTGAGGGATTATTCGCTCTCTGTTTTAATTTAATTTATTTTTTTAATAATACTGACATCTCGACTAATCCGGAAACCCACAACGCTCTTTGTTATGTGTGGGATCCATTGGGATATATACTATCCCAATTCAAAACAATTTACAAGCCTATTTAATATGATTAAAAAGCTTTAGCCTCTGGGCGACTACCTTCTTCACTTCCTCGATTGAACCTTCCATCAGCTTGTAGGGCGCGACTTCATCGGGTTTATTTTGGAGAGTTGCCTCCATCCCCTTGCGCCAAGCAGCGCGCAGTTCGGTACTGATGTGAATTATCCGGACACCTACCGCGATCGCGGCCAAAAAGTCCGCATCGGTGTTTCCCGAGCCGCCATGCAAAACTAACGGCACCGATTTACCTTGCGCCTGCCGAAGGGCATCTTTTATTTCCATGATCCGGTCAATACTCAAAGCCGGCTCGGGAGCGTTAGCAAACATTCCGTGAATATTCCCCACTGCCGGTGCCAGCAAATCCACGCCGGTCTCTTTAACAAATCGGGCAGCGTCTTCAGGTTTGGTTAAATCTTCCGGTTTAATAGCAACTCCTTTCGGCAGTTCCTTACGGATAATAGAACCGCTGCCGATATTACCTATTTCTCCTTCAACCAAAATCTCTGAATTAACGGTTTTAACATATTTGACTACCGCCTTGGTGGTTTCGATATTTTTATCCAGGGGCAAGGTGCCGCCATCAAACAAAACCGCATCGTAGCCCGCCATGACCGCTTCCTTTATTTTTCCCAACGACTTGGTGTGGTCAGCATTTAAATAAATTTCTAATTTATGATTTTCACGCAAATCTTTAACTAATGCCACCGCGTCATGAACATCAATAAATTCCCTCTCTCCTTCAGACGTACCGATAATCACCGGTAGCTTTAACTCTTTAACAACCTCGGCAATGGCCTTGAGCGCGCCTAACTCGGAAATATTAAAATGCCCCACCGCCACCCCGCGCTTTTCCGCGTCTTTTATTACCTCTCTTAAATTTCTCATATTTTTGTAGTTCTTGAGAATTACGAATAACGAATTATGAATTAAGCGTTATTCGTTATTCGTCGTTCATCATTCACGCCTTTATACCTCAAACCAGCCTCTTAAAATATGTTCCTTTGTGAGTTCGCGTAGCTTCGCTTCTCCTAAATAACCGGAAAAAATCCGGTTCCAAGTCGCCTCTTGGTGATGATAAAAATATTTTACCTTGTCTTTCTGCATAACCAGCTCCATAACCGTATCCACCAGATTAAAACTCGCGAATACGTCCACCCCGACATCTGTCTTGAAAAATTCGCCAACCGATTCAACGGTAGTCCAAAACTCTATCCCATTGGTAAACTCCGGCAAAATTTCTCCGATCCGCTGAAGGTCCTGTTTGGCTCTGGCCCAGTGCAAAGCTTCCGGATTTATATGCGGGACAAACAGGCGCCAATCGTTAGCATCCGCTTTTGCCAGATACCGCTGGACTACCAGAACTTGGGTTTTAACCGGATCGGAAACTTGCGGTAACGGATGCGCGATCACATCGCCCCGCAATAAAGAAATAACATTCGCGGAAAAAGAGCCGGTGTTTCCGGCAAATCCGGTAAAAAGCTCGGAATAGTATTCCACCTCGTTCAAATAATGCAAGAGCAAGCTAATAAGTCGCAAAGTCTCACCGGAAATACCCAAGAATATCGGAATAACAAATATTACACCTAATTCCTTAAGATGGCTGACATTGTGAAACTTTTTCTCAACAAATTCTTTGGCTGCCGACGCCCACCGAGGACCCAAGGCGCGAAGCTGAACCGGCCGTTCTTCAAAATCATCCGGTGTCAGCTTCTCGTATTGCTTAAAAAATACTTCATTAAGCCATTGGGGATCTTCAAAAAAACGCAACGCGCTGAAAACTTCCAAGAGGTCTTCTTTTGCCAGCAATGTATCAATATCAAAATAACCGAGTACCGACAATATCTTTTTAGGCGGTTCTGCTCTTAACAATTCTTTGGCTCTTTCATATTTTAAGAACAACCCCTTCTTCGCCGGGTGCAAAGACAACACGAATTTCGAGACTATTTCCGCAGTTTCCGAATGCGGCAAACCGGATATTTTCAAAGCATTCAGGATAGAAAGGTCGTCGGACTCTACCTTGCTGATCAAGGCATCAAAAACTTCATGAGCAGTAGATCTATCATTCAATCCGAGCACCCAAAGATGGTCTACCAGGCGCTTTTCATTTTCTTGAATAATCTGATCAATAACTCCGCTTTTGCCCGTAGAAGCATTCAGTCGCGCTTCCAATCCGGCGATGATCGCCTTATCAACCCGCAATATCTTGGCAAGTTTTTCAGTGTAGTGATTAGCCATATGGATAATTGGTTGGTTGGGTAGTTGGTTAATTAGAGGGTTCAATGCGAATAGGGAAATCTCGCCAGCGAGGGTCGCTCTCAAAATCTTTTTTGGTCAGCAATCCTTCCGTCGCACCTAAAACTTCAAGATTGGCGGTAGCGGTGGCGCTGGCAAACGAAATGGCTTTCTTGATTACCTCCGGATCTTTATAATTATCTCCCGCTTCGGCCAGCACGGCCGTAAAGCCGCTACCGAAAGCGTCTCCGCAACCGGTGCGGTCGGTAGTCATCTTCTCTTTATAGATGCCGGCGGAATAAATATTTTTCCCATCGGAAACCTTTACTCCTTTCGGTCCGTCAGTAATCGCCACGATCCCCGGTGTTAATTCATCCAGTTTTTGAAAAACCTCCCTTTCTCTGTCGAATGGTATTCCGACCAATTCCGCGGCTTCTCCGGTATTTAAAACTAAAAAGGCCAAATCTTTTAATCCGTCCAAAATTTCCTGCCGTTTATGCTTAATGTGATAACCGCTAGGATTGAAAGCAACTTTAATATTATTTTCCCGGGCAAATTTCAGCAACGGTAAAAACATAGCATTTGATTCGCCCGCCAGCGACAAGTACCACCATTTGGCCTTCAACTTATTCAGGTCTACGTCCGCCATCGAAAAAGCATCGGAGGCGCCGTGATTGACCAGAATCGTCCGCTCACCACCACTTAACAACAGCACCGAATAAGCCGTAGGCTTTTCTTTAGTTTTAACGATCAATTTCGCGCTAACGCCGGCATTTTCCAGTTGATCAACAAACTCCCTTCCGGCCGCGTCGTCTCCAATCTTGGCAAGGCAGGCGGTTTTAAACCCATAGCGGACAAAGGTGACGGCGGCGTTGGCGGCGTTGCCGCCGATCGTGGAAAAAACATCATCTACCGGCAATTTTTCACCAAATGGCAAAACGATGGCTTTTTTTGACGGCGCCGCCAGCCAATCAATCAATTTGTATTGAGCGCGCAAATAATTGTCCCGGGTAGCGGAGCCAATAGTGATGACGTCAAATTTACTGCCGAACATGGTTAAATTTTACCACACCCGTCATTGAGGGCGAAGAGAAGCAATTTTACAATATCCCCATCCGTCATTGCGAGTAAATCGAAGCAATCTTACATTAAAGTTAGATTGCCACGACCTACGGTCTCGCAATGACAAATAAGAAAGGTGGGGCACTTCGGCTTCCTCGCAATGATAAAAACAGCCTCCTTTTTAGACTATTTTCGCCTAATCACTTTCTTAGCCGCCCGAACGATGTCTTTTACGTCCATTCCGTATTTTTTGATCAGATCCCAAGGATTTCCGGATTCGCCGAAAACATCCTGCATACCGATAAATTCCATAGGCGCAGGAGCCGACTTCGCCAAAACTTCCGCTACCGCCCCGCCCAAACCGCCGGCAACTTGATGCTCTTCCACGGAAACTACCGCGCCGGTTTTTTTCGCCCACTCAACAATTTTCGGCTCATCCAGAGGTTTAATGGAGTGGACATTCAACACTACCGAACCAATCCCGTCCTCCTCCAACTCTTTGGCGGCCAACAGCGCATTGCGAACCAATACTCCGCAAGCCACTATCATTACCTGCGGCTTTTTGGATTGCCAGAAAATTTCCGCTTTTCCCGGAGTAAAAGGGGTGGCCTCGGTGGTCACTACCGGTGATTTTTCTCTGGCAAAGCGTAAATAAACCGGACCCCACATTTTCGCGGCGGCTATCGTTGCTTTTTTCCCTTCGTTCGCGTCGCAGGGAACAAAAACCCTCATATTCGGCAGGGCGCACGTGATAGCAATATCTTCAGTTGCTTCATGAGTGGCGCCGTCCGGCCCGGTCATTAAACCGGCATGATGCCCGGCGATCTTCACGTTGGAATCGTTATAGCAAATAGTCGTGCGTATCTGCTCCCAATTTCGTCCGGGCGAAAAGGTAGCATAGGAAGAAATAAATGCCGTTTTCCCGGACACGCCCAAACCGGCCGCTACCGCGGCAAGGTTCTGCTCCGCCACCCCCATCTGAATGAACCGCTCCGGATATTTTTCCGCGAACTTATGCGAACGGGTAGACTCGGTCAGGTCCGCGCAAAGCACAACAACATTAGGATCTTTCTCACCGGCAACCAAAAGCCCATCACCGTACCCATCGCGGGTCGGCTTCATTTCGACATCTTTGTCGAAAATCTTAGGATTTAATTTGGCAGCTGGATTTAACATAAAAATTAAGAATTAATTTCTACCCCGCCGGAGGCGTGGGTATTACTCGCACTTATTATCGCACTCGTTGCATGCCTTGCTCCATATGACTTTAACGCATAATGCCAGTAAACCCAGTATCAGGGCGCTCCAATACCAATGCGGAGCAATAAGACCAAAAACGGTGCCGCGGAAAGTTGATACCCAAGCCAAAACGAGGAACAGACCCGACAGAATTGAAAAAACTTTGGCCTTCCATTCCACTACTACATGCAACCAATGCCACTTATTTGAACTTCCTGCCTGTATTTGCATATTGTCCATAATTTTATTTTTTTATTTTATTATTGAT
>CAYHBX010000036.1:0-8888 GCA_964355005.1 uncultured Candidatus Saccharibacteria bacterium
ATTTCATACACTTTGATTATCTCAAAGTGTTGCACTTACTTGTTGAACCTATTGGAACTTTCTCTTTTATGCCATAATAAAAACAGCTTTTATCGGAGTTCTCCACTATGCCCTTCGTTCACCGAACGAGCGAAGAAATGCTTGAAGCATTTGACTGGTGGTTCTTAAACCATCCCTATCCCGATAAGCCATTCTATGACGCGGTAACGAAGGGCCCCACCACTCCGCGAAACGTATATGCCGCGTTAAGAAAAAGTCCTCAACTTAGCCTGGAATTCTGCAATTTCATGCTGTTGGTAGCCCGCAAGGCCAAAAAGGATCCCCTGGATATGATTCGCAATGCTTCCTATGACGCGCCCTGGGCATAACAAATCCCCCGCTATCCGCGGGGGTTTTAAATTCTCACTCTCCTCCAAACCGGAGGGGTCGGGAAATGACGATCTCGCCTTTTTCCATGACCCACTTAACCTGACAATTAACTTCCGTGATTGACTCATCAAAAATGTCATAAAAGCAAAAAGCTAGTCGTTCATCTTTAGAAACCGCGATCAGATCGCTCCACTGGAATTGCCGCCCGCAATGACTGCAACAATTTAATTCTCCTTCATAGACCGGATAGTCATGTCCCTTAAATTCCGGCTGATCTTCCCAGTCTCCAGGCATGAAATCACCCTAAAAAAGCTGCTTATAGTATATAATTAAAAGTATGTTTGGTGAAATACTTTTAATTTTAATGGTTCTCGCGTTGTTTGCCGTCGGATTTTTAGGAATATTCCTGCCGATCCTCCCCGGCGTGGCTCTGGCTTGGCTGGGGTTATTCATCTACGCCGTAACGCAAAATTTTGAGCCGATTTCTCTAACGACGGTTTTGGTATTTTTAGGGTTGACCCTTTTTACCTGGATAACCGACTTTCTGGCGCCGATGATCGGAGCAAAAAGATACCACGCCAGCCGATACGGTGTTATCGGCTCCTCTTTGGGACTTTTGGTGGGCGTTCTCATGCTTGGTCCGATTGGAATTATCGCCGGCCCCTTTCTGGGAGCGATTGCCGGAGAGCTAGCGGCCGGGCGGAAATCCCAGGAAGCCATTCAATCGGCCATCGGAACCTTCATCGGCTTCCTTGCCGGTTCATTAGTTAAATTAGTAGTCGTGCTCGTAATGTTCGGATTCTTTATCGCCTCTTTATTTTAGCTTGCATATCCAACTACGAACCTCTAACATCTAACGAATGCTGATAGACGACGTAACAATAAAAATCGCCGCCGGCAAAGGAGGGAAGGGAGCGGTGGCTTTTGATAAAAACAAAAAGGCGCTCGGGCCGGCCGGAGGAAGTGGCGGAAAAGGCGGCAGTATAATTTTCGAAGGAGTTGCTGACATCGGGGCTCTGCGTCATTTTCGTTTCAGAAAAGACGTCAAAGCCGAAAACGGCGAGGATGGGCATGGCCAGTACCGCGATGGTCATGACGGCGAAGACCTTACGCTGAAAGTTCCCGCCGGAACCGTTCTTCATAATTTAACTACCGGAGCGCATACCGAACTTACCGGAATCGGCCAGCGGATATTGATCGCTCAGGGAGGTAAGGGTGGAAAGGGAAATTTTCAATTCCGCTCCCCTCGCGACACCAGCCCGACCAGATTTCAGCCGGGTCTTCCGGGTGATGCGTTCGCGGTGCGCCTGGAATTAAAGCTGATCGCCGACGTCGGCCTGATCGGCCTGCCTAACGCCGGTAAATCCAGCTTGATCAATGAGTTGACCGCGGCTCAAAGCCGGGTCGGAAACTACCCATTTACCACCCTAGAACCAAGCTTGGGCGATTATTATGGGCTGATCTTGGCGGACATTCCCGGAATAATTGAAGGGGCATCCACCGGCAAGGGACTGGGGGTAAAATTCTTGCGGCACGTGGAACGCACAAAAACTATTTTCCATCTAGTTTCCGCCGAATCGGACAATGTTTCCAAAGATTATAAAATAATCCGCAAAGAACTCGGAGAGTACAGCCCGGAATTACCAGAGAAAAAAGAATTTTTATTTCTGACCAAAAGCGATATGGTGTCCGCCGCCGATCTTAAAAAGAAACTGACCGCGCTAAAAAAACTGAACAAGACCGCCGTCGCGATCTCCATTCATGATTCCGACAGCATCGACGCGGTGCAAAAAATATTAAAAAGGCTCAACAATTAAACCCACGCACTTTGCGTATCCAGTTTTCCTTCTTCTGTGTTTTTGCGAACTGCATCGCCTGCCGGCTTTAATTTTCTAATCATACTATCTGCGCCGCGCAAAGTGCGGGGTGCGCTATTTTGTGATGCCTCGGATACTCGGAAACAAAATAGGCAAACTAAAAACCGCCCGAGGGCGGTTTTTAGTTAAGTCCTAGCTTAGTAGCGGGACTCGCGAGGAGCGCGAGGCTCCATCGGGCGTGCCTCATTAACAGTGAGAGCGCGGCCATCCATATCCTTGCCATTGAACATTTCAATAGCCTTTTGGGCTTCTTCGTCAGAGGACATCTCTACGAAGCCGAAACCCTTAGATCGGCCAGTGGCGCGATCCATGATAATGGTAGCTGACTCCACGGTTCCAGCGGCTGAAAAAGCTTCTTTCAAAGCTGAATCATTGGCGCTGTAAGGCAAATTGCCCACGTATAGTTTCTTAGCCATTATAATTACTTTATTTTCATAGGGCGACCACTCGGCAAGCCACAAACGACTGCGAGAACCTACGAACTTGATAACTATACTCTAGCCTCAAAATAAATCAAGGGCTCACTCGGTCTTTGCCTAACTCCTCACTCAACCTTCGGCCTCGCCCATAGGCTACGGCCGAGGGCGGCCAAGCCACGACTCGCCTAACGCAATTTTTCCGGCCCCAAGGGACACTTCGTTCCCGAAAAAATTGCTACTCGCACGGGGCTACGCCTCGGAATCTCATTCGGAATTATGCAAAAACCTCACTCGCTTTGTTTAATAAAAGTTAGAGTTGCCGGATTTCTTCTACTATTTTATCCAATCCGATCGCGCGCGATCCCTTCACTAATACCAAGTCTCCCTTTTTTAAAAGATCCTGGATGGGTGTTTTCGCCTGATCGGCAAAATCAAATGCAATTATATTTTTCCTCGCCAACCCGGATTTCTGCGCGGCATCGGCAATAAATTTTGCTCTCGGACCAATCGTAACGATAATATCAAAAACTTTCTCCGCCAGCCGGCCAACGGTTTCATGCGCCTCAATGGCATATTTCCCGATCTCCAGCATATCGCCTAAAACTGCTATCTTCCTCGACGCTTTAAAATCTTTCATCGTATCTATGGCGGCGTGCATCGAAAGAGGCGATGCGTTGTAACAATCATCAAAAATAAGTGTGTCTTTTATTCCCGGAACGATCCGTCCCCGTCGCGGCGGAACCTGATAGTAAGCCAACGCTTCAGCGATCCGGACTAGGTTCATTCCAAAAGACAGGCCGACCGCGGCGGCGGCGGCGGTAGCGTAAGCCTGCGCCCTGCCAAAGGCATTCTCCAGCCGTACCGGCACGAAACTGCCGCCATATTCCAGCTTGAAAGTGATACCAAATGGTTTGCCATCCTCCATCCGGTTCTCAAAATTAGTGATCCTCACCTCCGCTCCGCTACCGAAACCGTAAGTGACGACATGAGCGCGGGTTTTATCCCGCATATCATACACCGCCTCATCATCATAATTCAGGACCGCGAAACCGATCGCCGGCAAAGCTTCGATTAAATGAGATTTCTCGCGCGCTACGGCATCCGGACCACTGTAAAATTCTACATGTACCGGAATGTCGCCCACCGCCGTCACCACGCCGATCTGCGGGCGCGCCACTTCCAGTAAGTATTTCAGATCGCCGGGTTTGTCAGCCCCATATTCCAAAACCAGAATTTCCGGATAAGATCCCCTGATTATCAACCGAAACAACGCAAAAATTACCACTTTCAACCAAAAAAATACACCGCCGGCCCGGTTCCAGGGACCCAAAACGGAAAGAGGAAGGCCGAATTCGTTATTAAAATTAGCTCCGGAAGCGCGCACGCTCCTAATCGACCGGAGTACGGCCAGCATCGCTTCTTTACTGGAAGTCTTCCCGACTGTTCCGGTAATGCCCACTATCCCCGGCTGGTACTTCCGGATAGTCCACCTCGCCAGCAGTTTTAAAATGACTTTTAATTGATTCCGGAAAAATGTTTTCATAAAGTTTGCAAAATTCGCATTACCTATTCAATTGTTCGCGTTAAGCTGACTTCGTCAGTGGGAATATTATAATAGTTTATTATAAATTGCGCCAATTCCCTAAACGCCGGAACGACCGTAGAACCGGCCAATCCCACACCTTTCGGCTTGTCGATCTTCATAAGTATGGAGAATTTCGGGTCCGAAACCGGACCGAATCCGACATAGCTGTGGATATATTGATCGCTATAACCGCCGCGCCGGAAATCGGGGATCTGGGCCGTACCGGTCTTACCGGCGATCTGATAGCCAGGTATGCGCGCTATCTCGGCTTTATTAACCGCCGAAACCATCATCGCGGCAACCTGATCGGCGGAATCGCGGGATATTGCTTCATTCAACACTTCCGGCGGAGTCCCTTCGACAATAAACGGCTTCATCAAGCTACCCCCGTTAGCGATCGCGGAAATAGCATTAACCAGCTGGATCGGAGTCACGGCAACCCCCTGCCCGAAAGCGGCGGTGGCAAAATTGATCTCTTGGGTACTGGTTTTTAAATTTCTCAAACTGCCACCCGATTCCCCCGGCAAGGCAATACCGGTCAGATCGCCAAAACCGAATTTCAAAAGATAATTATAAAAAATATCGTGGCCGGTCTTTCTTTCGGCAAAAGCCGCTCCGGTATTTATAGATTGCTCGATAACATTAGTCATCGTCACCTTCCCGTGCGCCTTCCCATCCCAATTCTTAATTATTCTCCCATTAAGAGACAACGACCCCGTGTCATAAAAGGTGGTATCGGGGGTAATCTTTCCAGAGTCAATTCCGGCCGACATGGTCAGTACTTTAAAAACCGAACCCGGCTCATAAACCGATTGCACAGCCGGGTTAAGGAATGACTTTATCGGATAATCTCCATAATTATTCGGGTCGAAATTAGGATAGTTACCCAACGCCAATATTTTCCCGGTTTTCGGCTCTTGGACGATCACCGTTCCGGACTCCGCGCCGTGTTTTTCCGCTAGAGTCCGCAGAATTTTCTCCGCCTGAAATTGGATATTCCGGTCAATAGTCAGATCAAGGTCGCTGCGCTCCAGCGATTCATCATAATACAGCTCCACGCCATAATGACCGCCGACGGTCGCGTCTTCTCTTCCCGGACCGACAAAACCAAACAACTGCGAAGCCAACTGGGCGAACGGATAAAAACGGAAGTATTCCGAATCGATATAGATTCCCTTGATCCCCTGCTGGCGGATCTTTGCCACCTGTTCATCGGTCGCCTTATCAATAAGCAACTCATAAAGATCGTTCGGCTTTTCAAATTGAGCGCGTAATTTCGCGGCATCAAGACCCAATAGCTCGGCCAAAATTACCGCTGATCCGGTCGGGTCGGCTATCTCTTTCGGAACGGCAAAGATCACCGGAAATTGCCGGTTAAAAACCGCCGGAATTTTATTATTATTCTTGTCCTGAATAAAGATCGTTCCGCGGATCGCGTTCAGATATGCCGTCCCTCTGGATTGCGAAGCGACCTTCGCGGAATAATAACTTCCTTTCGCGATCTGCAGATTATAAACATTAAAAGTCAGCGCCGCGTAAGCGCCGAAGATCCCGGCGGTCATCAGCCATAATCTCCAGGTTTTGATCACGTTTTTAAGGCCTAAAGGCCAGGTACTCCGGTTTTCGCTCCTTTACCAAGCCAAGTTTTGCCGCCAGAAAGTCGGCATTTTCTATATCCAGTACAAGATATAATTGATTTTTCAGATCGGCGTTATCCGCCCGCAATACCTCTATATTTTCAATATTCTGCTTGATCGCGTGATTAATCCCAACGTTGCGATTGTAAGAAAAAATGCTTAGAACCGCTTCAAGCATAACCAAACCAACCGCCAAATATAAAGGCAGCCTGGATCGGAAACTATTCTTGTTGGGTTCAATTATGGTCATTGGCTTGAATAATGAATAACGAATTATGAATCATACTTCTTGTCTTGTAATTTTTGTCGTAAGTTGTTGGTCGTTAGTCATCAGTCGTTAGTCATTACAGCAGCCCGTAACTTTGCCGATCGGGAACGGGGGTTGTCTCGAATTTCTTCTGGCGTGGCTTCAATCGGTTTTTTTGTAATAATTTTCAATTTTTCTTCTTTCGCGTAATCACGAAAATAATTTTTTACCAGTTTGTCTTCTAAAGAATGAAAAGAGATTATCGCTACCCGGCCACCCGGCTTCAAAATCTTTAAAAGATCTTTCAGAACTTTTTCTAAATTTCCCAATTCGTTATTAGCGTAAATCCGGAGCGCCTGGAAAGTTCTGGTTGCCGGATGAATCCTACCGTGCTCGTAATTTCCCGGCACCGCCGCCTTTACCGCTTCCGCCAGATCAAAAGTGGTTTCAATCCCCTTTCGGCGGATGGTTTCCTTGATCACTCTGGCGATCCTTCCGGAAAGTTTCTCTCCGCCAAGATTTCGGATAATTTCTGCCAGCTCGTCCTCGCGTAATTCTTTCAGCAAAGTGCGGACCGGTTTTTGATTCAGGTCATAGATCATAAATAACGGTTCGTTGATCTGAAAGCTAAATCCTTTCCCTCCGCCCAGCTGTTCGGAAGAAAATCCCAGGTCAAGCAATAAGCCGTCGGCCTTCCCTAAATTTCTTTCTTTAAGAATCCGAGCAAGATCGGCGTAATTATCCCCTGTTTTTTCCCAATCAATGGAAAGTAATTTCCCGTCAATAATCCTTTCCCGGATCGCCCGGCTGTGCCCGCCGGCGCCAAAGGTTCCATCAATAAAAAATTCTCCCGGCTTCGGATCCATTACCCGTAGCACTTCATTTAAAAGAACCGGAACGTGACTGGCGACCGACGACTTATGACTGACGACCGCAGAATTTGTCGTTAGTTGTTTGTCGTTAGTCATTTGTTAGATCCCCAGCTCTCCCAACTTTTCGGCTATATCGTCGGAAGAGGCCTCAGTTTTGGATTTGTAGGACTGCCAGCTGGCGGCGTCCCAAATTTCGATTCGGTTATAGACTCCGGCAAATACCGCTTGTTTCTTTAGTCCGGCATATTGCCGCAACGGTTCCGGAATTAAAATTCTCCCCTGGGCATCAAATTCCGCCTCCGCCGCTCCGGAAAGCATCAGCCGGGCGAATGCCCGCGAATTGGCATTAGTCATCGGCAAAGCCAGAATTTTTTGCGCCAATATTTCCCAATCATTTTTATTAAAAACAAAAAGTGAATGATCCAATCCCCTGGTAATGATCGCGCCATCGGAAATTTTCTGCCGAAATTTAACCGGCAGCGCTACCCTGCCTTTTACATCCAAACTATGTGTGTATTCTCCGATGAACATGTGAGAAATTTATTTCGAGTTTGTGAGGAGGTTATCCCCAGATTCGGTGGTTATCCCCACCTTTATCCACTTTTCACCACCGTAATCTCAATATAGCTTAATACTCAATAATAAAAAACCCACTTGTGTGGATAAGTGGGCGCAAATGACAATTATCAATTTTTCAGCAGAATTTCCATCTCTTTGTTAATCTCTGCGGCGATCCGACCACGGAAGAATTTCAGCATTACCGGCAGATCAGCCTTAATTCTAACCGATCCGGGAGGAAACTCTAGCTTCCCGATCAAACTAAAACTCATAACCTTCCCCTTCAGCACACACGAACCATCAACTTGCCAAACCGCCTCAAAAAATTTCAGATCATTCTTATGCTTTTCAGCTTTCTCCGCGAGCATTTTCTTGACTCTCGTTTTCACCTCGTCATCGCTTAACTGGTGCGAAAATGAAAGATCGATATCCATGAATTCGATTCCTAAAATCACTGCGCCAATAATACAAAACCGGGCAGCAATAAGCAAATCGCTTGTTGCGATAATATTAAAAAAATATTATAAAGAAGTGCGCGCCCTTAGCTCAGTGGTAGAGCGTTCCATTCACATTGGAAAGGCCGCTGGTCCGATCCCAGCAGGGCGCACATTGCTTAAATAGTTCTCTCGCATCACCAGAGCTCTTTTTGGCCAGCGCCAAAAAGGCTCTTTGCTCTCGACAATTTATTCCCGAAGAAACCAGCTAAATTGTCTCCGAGATATGCTGCTCAAAAACTATTTTCGCGGTTGACAAAAAACATTGTACGCAACAGATATCCCAGCGGGGCGCACTTAACAAAAATCCCCCGCCATAATTTACAAACATTGGCGAGGGACGGGATATGCGACGCTGTTAACTTCTGTTCCGGACGGATGCCAGAAATTTTTCCATCTTTCTTCTGACCTTTCTTGTGGCATTTTTCACCAACCGTTCACGCTCCCGGTTTCGAGATTGTTCCGAAACACTGACCCGCCGCGCTTGGCACAAAGCGCAGGTATCTGCGGGATTGGTTCGCCGGAGGATCGTAGGACAATGCGCACATCTACGTCCGGCAGGATATAGAGGCGCTAACCCAAACTCCTTGTCATTCCTCATCAGAAAAGCCCGATCAAGATTACAATGAGGATTGCGAAGCTGACTCGTCCACCTCTGCTTCAGTACAACACCTTCTCCCGGACAACGGAAACTCATGCCGCCTCCTTTTTCTTTTGAACCACCGACAGCATACACCGGAACTGCCGGCATGTCAAATCATATCCTTGAATTCCAATCCCGTCCTTTGTCATTCCGGCCTTGAGCCGGAATCCAGTGTATGATTCTGGAT
>CAYHBX010000037.1:0-8444 GCA_964355005.1 uncultured Candidatus Saccharibacteria bacterium
ATCAACAGTATTATTGAAAGTACGGGCGCTTTGACGATTGACATTGAACAGACCGGCCGGGTATTAATTGCCGGTCCGAATAAAGAAAAGACGCAGGCGGCTTTAGAAGCTGTGCAGGCAATGGTGAAAGAGTACTTGGTCGGAGAGATCGTTGAGGGTCCGATCGTGAGAATTTTGGAGTTTGGCGCGATCGTGGAATTCGGGCCCGACCAGGACGGCATGATTCATGTTTCTGAATTGAAAGATGGATTTGTGAAGAAAGTTGAAGATGTTGTTAAGCTCGGCCAAGTTGTTAAAGCTAAGATCATTAAGTCTGACATGGGTAAGATCGGCCTTTCGCTGAAGGGCGTGCCGCAGTAGCCCTTCAGCCGAGGTGACTGGCAGGGCTACATTGGGGATAATTGATCGTAGACCGGGATGGTTTTTTTTAGTTATCATATTGGCATGAAGAAACACAAAAATAAATTATTGGTTTTAGGGGTGACCGTACTAGTTTTAGTGGTTACGCTTGTTCTTTTCAATCAAGGGAGCGTTTTGGGAAAGCAGCCGGCACAGCCGAATAATGTATCCGTGAAGAGCGTCAAGATTTCTGTTGGCTATCAAGATTTTCAAGGCGCGCCGATCTCCGGGAGTAATCGTGTTCTGAGCGTTTTTACGGCTCCAATTGGTTCAGAGATATTATCGGTTCAAGCATTTGTGTCAGAGTTGTTTAGCCCATTAGACTCTGACAGTTTTATTGCCGCAAGGCCGATTTCTCCGACCAGTGGAAATTACTGCTCGGGCATAAGTCCAGGGGATGCCTACGTAACCAATCACCCCGATGCACTTAACAAACCTAGAGTAGTATTGCTTGATGTTTTTTGTGATCCCGCGGATCAAACATCAATTGCGTTTGAGGGTCCACAGTCATTTCTCGACAACGCTACGCAGGGTAAATTAGAGATATATCTGTCCTATTTTCAACACTAGTTCAGCAATTCCCCTGACGCCCTATACAAAAATATAGAAGTTCCTATTCTGGCATCAGGAATATTGGGATCTGTGACGTATTTGCCGTAAGTCGCTTCGGTTAGGTTTTTGCCGTCGATCGTTGATTTGGTGGTCGCGGAAATGGCTAACCAGGTTGTTTTTTCCGGTAGCGGTCCATGGATGTTCCAATACTCCGTCTTCTCACCCAAATAATCTTTGAGATATAATTTTGGATTTCCGCCACCGAAGTAATTAACCGCCACCTTTTCTTCCGCCCCCAATTTTTCTATCCAAGACCTCAATCTTTTGAGATCCTGCCCCCAGTCATAATTTGAATCTACGGCGATTTTGTAACCCAGCATAGTTCCGTTGCCCAAGAAATTGAAATAGGAAATAAAAAACGGGTAGGCATTAAGCGCCGATCCGATCTGTAGCGCGGCCAATAGTGATAGAGCGGGAATCTTGAGTTTTCCTAATTTGGGACGCCATTGTTTTATCAGAAAAATGGCCACTATGTAGATTAGCGGAAGAGTGGGGATGAGGTGGCGGATCCCCACGTTTAAATTGCCGTACATACTCATTCCCCAGTACAAGACTATGAAGATTAGCATTGCGGCAATGGCAAAATTATTTTTTGTTGCTAAGAGTGGGGTGCTTACAATCTTGCGCAGGCCGTTTTTGGCGGTTTTTAAGAATGACAGCGCAAGGATAATGGCGGCGCCGATGGACAGCGTTATGGCCGGGATCGGTTCCTTGAGCGCGTATATAATCGGGAAGTAATACCAACGGCCACCGGAATAGACATTTCCCAAAAAGTAAGTTTCAAATCCGGAAGAAACGATGCTTCGGACGAGTAGCGCTTCGGAGGTATAAATGACGATCGGCTGGGTGATCCGATAATGAGACAAGAACCCAAGCCCATTTTTTATTAGGGCGTTTTGGTGATTTCTATAAACAAACTCTGTCGCTTTGATTTGATCCGAAGTTGAGTAGTTGAGAATGCTCATGAAATAAACTAGGTATACCAATAGGTAGGCAATCCCAAAGATTATCCCGAGTTTCAAAAGATGTCGCAGCCAGTTTTTTCGATCATTTAGGTAAACATAAATTCCGGTTATGAGCACTAAATATGGCAATAGTAATAAATTGGAAATTTTAGAAATTTCCGCGACTCCCAAAGCCAAACCAGAAAATATCAAATTCTTGGTGTTTGGGTTTTTTAGGTAGTGAGTGTAGGCAATTACTGTTATCAAAACTCCCAATGCTCCAGGAACATCGTTGGTTACATAGTGGCCGTGGGCTAAAATGGTTGGCGAGAACGCTAATAGTAGTAAGGCGAGCAGGGCCCACCCCGCCCCTATAATTTTTTTCGACCACCAATAGGCACCCGACAGCAGAACGATGGTTACAATGATCGGGGCCATTCTGGCTAGGGTCAGCATTATCTCTGGATCGTTGCCTAGTTTGTAGAAGAAGTGCCCCCCCACAAGCCACATATTTGGTAGGGCGCTCCAGATAGTCGGGTGACGTGAGAAGTTCGGTTGTATGGTTAGCAACGGTATCGCCGATAGGGTTTTGATCAGGGGAGTTTCCCACCAAAGTCGGCCGTCTTGGAATTTTACAATTGAATATCCCCCGGCGATTCTACCTGCTTCATCGTATGTTGCCGACTCTTGTTGGGCAGAGCCAAACATTAATAAGCCGCTGGCTAAAATGATGATTGCTGCTATTGAATTGTAGATATTTAAATGCTTGGCCACAGATACCCTTCATTATATATGAGAAATTTTCTGTTATCATATCTTTGATGGCCAAATATAAAAGGTGGTTTCCGATGTTCGTCATCCTCTTCATGGCTTTTGTCGCCTATTTTGGTGTTTGGAATTCCGGTTTCGTTTTTGATGATTTTAACCATTTGGTTGAAAATATTCATATTCATTCCTTGACGCCATTCAGTAAATTTTTTCTTGAGCCGGGTGTATTTGTCGGCGATTTAGAGCACCCGCAAAATTGGCGTCCTGCCGCGTCGCTGGCGGGGGCAGTTAGCTGGGCGGTTTTTGGAGAAAATCCGGCCGGTTATCATATTGTTAATTTACTCCTGCATCTACTGAATATTGGGTTGGTCTATCTACTAGCTAAAAATCTTTTTGCGGGCCGCCGTTTGGCCTGGTTGTCGGCGTTACTTTTCAGCGTCCATCCGGTTCTAACCGAGTCGGTGACTTGGATCGCATCCCAAAACAATCTTCTTTGGACCGCATTTTTTTTGACGGCGTGCCTGTTGGTACAGAGGAAAAAATTTTGGTGGGCGGCCGGGGTGTTTGCGCTGGCCCTGCTTACCAAAGAAACGGCCCTCGCGGGGTTGCCGATACTGCCCTTGCTGCTTTGGTGGCAAAAAGATTCTTCGGTAAAAATCAATCGCCCATTTCTTGTCTATGTCGTTTTAGCAATGGCTTATCTTATGGGGAGGTCTTTGATATTAGGGAATCCACCAGGGGAAGACTGGGGTTCATTTTTGATTGTGCCGGCTGTTTTTTGGAGATATGTAAGTCTGGTTTTTTGGCCGGCCGATTTGATCGTAAATTATAATCCCGCCAGTAATTTCCCGAGTCCGATAACCTTATTTGATGGTCGTGTGATCGGCGGGTTGTTAGCCGGAGTCGGGATCGTCTGGTCGCTTGTTATTTTCTGGAAGAAAAATTGGCGGGCAGAATTTTTCGGCTCGCTTTGGTTTTTGGTTTTGTTGTTGCCGGTTTTGCAGATCATTCCTTTCGTGGATTTGATCGGGGAGCGGGCGTTGTACGCGCCGCTGATCGGCTTGGCGTTGGTCGTTGTCAGCTTAGTTAATCGCTTGAATCCGAAACTTTTCTGGCTGGCGGCACTAGTGGTGCCGCTGTTTGTTTATTTAACAATCGTGAGAAATCAGGACTGGCGGAGCGAACGGACGATCTGGGGGGCGGCTTTGCGGGTGGATCCGGAGAACGCGCGGGCCTATGCCAACCTGACCTACTACTATCTGAATACCGAGATTGACCCACAAAAAGCTCTGGAGCTGGCGGAAAAGTTTTTGAAAATTAGGCCGGAATATCGTACCGTTTGGATTAATTTGGCCACCGCTAATTCTTTATTGGGGAATTACCAATTTGCCGAGACGGAGTTGATGAAAATTCTTGTTAAATATTCTGGCGATGCCGCCGTTATTAGGAACTTGGAACGCAACCGTCAGCGGTGGCAGGGTGCTGTTTATCCACAACCTTGAGAATTCATGGTGTGATACCATACTTATATATGGACGAACTAAAATTTCCGTTTGAATTACCAACAGGTGATGAAGGCGCGGCTAAAAATCCGCCCCTAGTGCCACCGATGTCGAGACCGGCTCCCATTCCGCCACCGATCCCGCCTAAGGTGCCGAGTGCTTTGGAGCCAAAAGTTTCAGCGGGCCTGCCCGGCCAGGGAGCGCCGGATTTTTTCGCGCCCGGTACTTTTGAGCCGTCGCCAGTTCCACCCGGAGTGAGCACTAACAGCAAGGTTGTTAAGAATATCGTAATGATAGTGGTGGCGCTTGTTTTTGTCGGCGGCATCGGCGCCCTTTCTTATTTCGTGGTGTTCCCGCTGCTGTTCCCGCCGCAATCGGCTAAAGCCCCGCAAGTAGTGGCGACGCCGGTAACTCATAAGAGCTATCTGGTCCTGCCGGTAGCCGCCGAAGCCCAGTTGAATTTGCCGGATCATAAATATTTGACCATTGCCTCGGCTATGCAGAACGAGTCGTTTAACCAACTGGCCGCCGGGCAATATAAAGAAGTGAAAGTTTTTGAGAATAATCAGCAGGTAGCCTTTCCGGATTTTATGGCTGCTATTTCGCCGGTTACTTCGGCGTTGAGCAATGGCGGATATTTTGAAAAAGATTTTACCGCGCTTCTATATTATGATGCCAGCGGAGTCTGGCCGGTTTATGTCGCTAAAATGAAAGCCGGGACGATTGGCTCCGATCTGGTTGCCAGCTTCAAATCTTTGGAGGGTGTGTTGGATGTAGCTAACTTCTACCTGGCCCCTCCGGGATCGTTCAGCGGATTTAAGGATGGCAAAGTGGATGGCCAGACGACTCGTTACGCTGTCGGCACTCAAGCCGGAGCGGCTTTCAACTACGGAGCGCTTGGTGAGTATTTCGTCATCTCTACTAACTACAACGGCTTAAAGAATTTGATGCCCTTAATCGGCTTGGCGCAACCCTCTTCTGATCGTTAAACTATTCCCTAATTACTTTTTTCTTGTTATATTTTTTCTATGGCAGAAAACAACTTACAGGAATTAAAAAATCAATTATTAAAAGCTAAGGACGACGTCGAAAAAGAACTCAAGGGATTGGGCGAGGTTGTTGATTTTGGTAGTGACGCGGAAGGCGAGGTAGCCGAAGAGGAAGCGGATGAAGCGGAAGAATTCAGTCAAAATGCCGGCATTACCGCTACGTTGAAAGTTCGCTTAGTGGATATTCAGAAAGCTTTGGAAAAAATGGAACGCGGCGAATATGGGAAATGTGAAGAATGCGGAATGGATATTGAGCCGGAAGTTCTGAACGCTGCCCCGGAATCCAGATTGTGCAAAACTCATAAAAAATAAAAAATTCCCGCCGAGAGGCGGGGATTTTGTTTAGATATAGGGGGTAGAACATTCTTCGATTTTTTGGAGTAAATTGCCGCGTGGACAGGTGGCGTAGAGGAATGATCTTCCGCAATGAGTGTAGATGCCTACGAGCTTATTGTCTTGATCAAGAACCGGCGATCCCGACATTCCTTCATGGGATTCGGGGTCGTTTGTGTCTTGAGTGATTTCCCAGCCCCAATTTTCCGAGGCCCCGGTGATTTTTCCGGTTATGCGCTTCAACTTGAACGCTTCCTTAGAATCTTCATGTGACCGGACATATCCGCGAATCGCCACTTTTTCATCGGCCGTTACTCCGATTTTCCATTGCAATCTTGGCGCGTCCCGAAGGGCTTCCGGGCTGGTTGCCAAGAGAGCCAGATCATTTTCGGGGTCCGCATAGACTAAATCGGCCAGAAACCACGTTCCTTGGTAGCGAAACATAAATTGCGTGCATTTTTCGATGGCGTGTCTGGCCGTCAAAAGCAGTCCCTTGTCGGGATTGATGATGGTCGCGGTGGCGCTGGCAGTCGTTTGGATTTCATCGCCACAGAGCAGGGGAACGGAAACATTCGGCGCGGGAGGATCATATTTTTTTGGTTCGCTCGGCGGATTTTGGCGCCCCAGCAGTTTTCGAAGAAAATTTCTAAACCACATTCTCGTCTCCTTAAATGAGCCGTTGTTAATATATGATTTTTACCGGTGATTGTCCAGTTCTTTACAAACTATAAAATTTTTATGAAACTTAGTCCCAATATGTCCAACATTTCCAAGGTTTTCGCGGCGGAATTGGAAGGAATTGACGCGCGCTTGATCGAGGTGGAGACCGACATTAATACCGGTTTGCACGCTTTCAATATAGTAGGGCTAGCGGATAAAGCGCTTTCGGAAGCAAAAGAGCGGGTAAATTCGGCTTTGAAAAATGCCGGCGTAAAAGCCCCGAACCGAGAGAACCGAAAGATCGTCGTGAATCTGGCGCCCGCCGACGTGAAAAAGACCGGCTCGCAATATGACTTGGCGATCGCCATCGGCTATCTGATCGCAACGGGGCAAATAAAAAAGTTTGACGCGTCAAACAAAATTTTCGTCGGTGAACTTTCTCTAAGCGGGGGACTGCGTTCGGTGAACGGCGCTTTGAGTATTGCCCGGCTGGCGAAGAAAGCCGGCTTTGAATATTTATTTTTACCCGAACAAAACGCCGCCGAAGCGGCAATGATACCGGGGATAAAAGTCATTCCGATCACTAAACTTGGAGAATTAATCGAACATCTCGAAGGAAAGTTGATCATTGCCGACCAGCCGGCTACTAAAATTTTGGGTGATGCTAACGTCCAGCACCAAGTTGACCTTTCTGAGGTGCGTGGACAGGAAAATGCCAAGCGGGCGCTGACGATCGCCGCGGCCGGAGGGCACAATCTTTTGATGGTCGGCCCGCCCGGTACCGGCAAGACTATGTTGGCCCAGGCGTTGGCCTCGATCCTTCCGGCATTGAATTTGGAGGAGGTTATTGAATTGACCCAGATTTATAGTTCCGCAGGCGTGCTGGGAGGCCTTCCATATATAAGCGCCCGTCCTTTCCGGGCCCCGCATCATACCGCCTCTCCGGTTTCGGTGATCGGTGGCGGACAAAATCCCAAACCGGGCGAGATCAGCTTGGCTCACCGCGGAGTTTTATTTCTTGATGAAATGCCGGAATTCCGGCGCGATCTTTTGGAGGCGCTTCGTCAGCCGTTGGAAGGCGGAAAAGTATCCGTTGCCCGCGCCAAGCAGAGCTTAACTTTCCCGAGCAAATTTATGCTGGTGGCGGCGATGAATCCCTGCCCCTGCGGTTATCACGGCGATCCGGAAAAAGAATGCCGCTGTTCGGCTTTTGAAGTTTTCCGGTATCAGAAAAAGATTTCCGGACCGTTGCTGGATCGGATAGATATTCAGATCAACGTTCCTCGGATGACGATCACGGAATTGAGGGCCACCAAAAAGAAAGAAGCCGAAGCGATCAAAGAAAAGATCTTCGCCGTGCGGGAGACGCAGCGGGAGCGCTTGGCAGATCAGAAAATTTTCACTAATTCCGAGATGAGTTCCAAATTGGTGGAGAAGTTGGTGAATCTGGACAAGAGTGGGGAAGATTTTATTCCGCAGGCTTTTGACAAGGAGATGCTCTCTACTCGTGGTTATTACCGGGTTTTGAAAGTGGCCCGGACGATTGCCGATTTGGAAGGCGCTAAACAGGTAACTGAACAACATCTCGCCGAAGCGTTAGGCTACCGCCTGCGGTTGGCCTAGAATTTTGGAATCCGGGTATAATTAAATAATGGACGTAAAAAAATTGTCTAAAATGATCTCTGAGGCCAGCCTTCAGGAGCCGACTTTGCTTTTTCATTCTCCGGAGGAGTTGGAGATGGCAATCAACGAAGATCGGGCGGTGGTTTTGGAGGAAAACGGAGCGTTCGTTGGTTTTTGTTTCTGGAAGCCGTGTGGAGCTTGGCTGGAGTTGGACTCCGCTTATATCATGCCGGCCTTTCGTGGGCAATTTTATGTATCGAAATTATTTTCCGAAGCCAGCAGGCGATTAAGTAATCATCCTAAATTCAAGCGCGCCTTCCTGTTCACGCGGGTTCCGGTGATAAAAAAGTTGGTAGTGGAATATGGTTTCCGGTCGGGAAACTTTTTTGATTTGCCTCCCGGAGTTTGGTTAAAGATTTTATATCACCGTTTGCGTCCATGGCGGATATTTTCTTACGCCAAATATTTTCGGTCGTTAGCGCGGAGCGGTCCCTGGCAGTTGTTTGTATTTCGCCAAGACTAGCAGGTGTTGCGTAATTAATTTCTTATATTAT
>CAYHBX010000038.1:0-8349 GCA_964355005.1 uncultured Candidatus Saccharibacteria bacterium
GGCAAGGGACAATATGGACATGTTTGGCTGAAATTGGAGCCAATGGAACGTGGTAAGGGTTTTGAATTCGTGGACGCCATCAAGGGAGGCACTGTTCCGAAAGAATTCATCAAGCCGACCGAAAAAGGAGTTGAGGAGGCAATGGCCCGCGGTGTCGTGGCCGGTTACCCGATGATAGATGTGATGGTTACGCTTTACGACGGTTCTTTCCATGAAGTTGACTCTTCCGAAGCGGCTTTCAAAATCGCCGGTTCAATGGCGTTTCAGGAAGGCGCGAAACGAGCCAAGCCGATCGTGCTTGAGCCGATAATGAAGATCCAAGTGCTGGCTCCGGCAAATTATTTAGGTGATGTTACCGGCGACTTAAGTTCCAAGCGCGGGCAGATCGAAGAAATGACCGACCGTTTGGGCGGAATTAAGGTGGTGGACGCGAAAGTTCCGCTGTCGGAAATGTTTGGTTACGCGACCAAATTACGTTCAATGACGCAGGGCCGCGGTAATTTCACGATGGAATTCAGCTCGTACGAAGAAGCGCCCGCGAACGTGGTGGCGCAGATCAAAGAGGGGAAGAAGTAGCCTTTCTATAGTTGATTAGGCGGGGCTTGACACAAGATTGGAGTTTCATATAGAATATTTAGTATTATTGTTTATAAATAAAGTCGTTCAAAATCATTAAATAAAATAATAAAATGGCAGAAAAAGAAAAGTATGCGAGGACTAAGCCTCACGTAAACGTCGGAACCATTGGTCACATCGATCACGGGAAAACTTCTTTGAGCGCGGCTTTGACGCACGTCTTGTCCCTTAAGGGTCTGGCTAAGGAAAAGGCCTACGCGGATATCGCTAAGGGTGGTGTTGTTCGTGACGCGAGTAAAATCCTGACCGTTGCCGTTTCTCACTTGGAATACGAGAGCGAAAAGCGCCACTATGCTCACATCGACTGTCCCGGACACGCCGACTACATTAAAAACATGATCACGGGTGCCGCCCAGATGGACGGCGCGATCCTGGTGGTTTCCGCGGTTGACGGTCCGATGCCTCAAACTCGTGAGCACATTCTATTGGCTCGTCAGGTAGGCGTTCCGGCGCTTGTTGTATTTATCAATAAGGTTGACCTGGTTGACGATAAAGAAATGGTTGACTTGGTTGAAGCCGAGATCCGTGAACTTTTGAAGAAATACGAATACCCAGGTGATACCACTCCGGTTATCCGCGGTTCCGCGATGAAAGCTTTGCAGGCGAAATCTGTCGATGACGAGGGAGCGAAATCCATTTTGGAATTAGTCAAAGCTTTGGATGAATTCATTCCGGAGCCGGTTCGCGACATCCAGAAACCTTTCCTGCTTCCTATTGAAGATATCTTCTCTATTGAAGGCCGTGGCACTGTGGTTACCGGAAAGATTGAGCGCGGTATCGTCAAACTTAACGAAGAAGTTGAAATTATCGGTTTGAAGGCGACCGCTAAAACCGTTGTTACTGGTATTGAAATGTTCAATAAGTTGATGGATGAGGGTCGGGCCGGAGATAACGTAGGTTTACTTCTCCGTGGCACCAAAAAAGAGGATGTTGAGCGCGGCCAGGTCATTGCTAAGCCGGGTTCCGTTACTCCTCATACCGAATTTGATGCCGAAGTTTACATCTTGAGCAAAGAGGAAGGCGGTCGTCATACTCCGTTCTTCAAAGGTTATAAGCCTCAATTCTATATCCGCACCACCGATGTTACCGGTGAGGTAACTTTGCCGGAGGGAATGGAAATGGTTATGCCGGGTGACACCGTGAAGATCGGCGTCAAGCTGATCGCTCCGGTTGCTTTGGAAGACAAACAGCGCTTTGCTATCCGCGAGGGCGGCAAGACCGTGGGAGCTGGTGTCGTGCTGAAGATAACTAAATAAAACTTTTCTAATATACAAATCAAGCACTAATATACAAATATACGAATCAGGGATTAGTATATTCGCGCTAAATTCGTATATTGGTGAAGTTTAAAATATGGCTAAACAAAAAAAGAAGGAGGAAGTTGAAAAATTGCGGCTTCGCATCAAGGCTTATGACAGCAAGCTGATCGACAATTCTGCTAAGCAGATCGTTGATACGGCTAAGCGTCTTGACGCTGAAGTTGTCGGTCCGGTTCCGCTCCCGACCGAGATCAAGAAATACACCGTGAACCGGTCAACTTTCATTGACAAAAATTCCCGGGAACAGTTTGAATTGCGGATCCACAAGCGCTTGATAGACATTTTGAATCCGAGTCAGGCGATCATCTCCGCTCTTTCTCAATTGAATCTTCCTTCCGGAGTAGACATCGAGATAAAGATGGGCTAATTAATCAAAAAAACCGGGTAAAGCCCGGTTTTTTTGATTGCAAACACTAAATTCTAAACCCTAAATCCTAAACTGGGATGGGGGCTAGACCCCGCACCAAGCCGAGCAGTGCATCGTCTGCCCGCCTTCACAAAATCGACGCTGAGAGTTCGCAAGATCGGTTTTTAATATGAATATTCCAAGCTATTTCCGGACGATGGGAGGGTGTGCTACTCGATCTGGTGACGGGGCTAGACATATTAATTGAAATAGGATAGAATTCTTCCTATTGTGTCTGCGTTGAAGATTCGTTCATCCCACACATAACAAGTTATGTGTGGGACAAGAAGCAATGGAAAAATTAAAAGGAAAAAAAATGAAGATGACTCAAGTGTATTCCGGCGACAAGATCGTCCCGGTTACTCCGGTTAAAATAGAGACCGGTGATTTGTCATTGCTGAAAGTAGGCGAATTGGTGATGGGAAGCGGAATCATGAAGGGCCGCGGTTTTCAGGGCGTGGTCAAGCGGCACGGTTTTCACGGGGGACCAAAAACCCACGGTCAGAAAAATCGCCAGCGCGCTCCGGGTTCTATCGGAAATACTACTCCTCAACGTGTCATTCCGGGACGCCGCATGGCCGGACACATGGGTACCACTCGGGCCACTATTAAAAATCTTACCATCGTAGATATTAAGAACGAAGAAAAATTGATCCTGGTTAAGGGCGCTTTGCCGGGTAATAATGGCGACGCGGTTGAGCTGCGGATAAGAAATTCATAATAAAGACATGAAAGCTCAAATATATAACTTAAAAGGAGAATCCGTCGGTGAAATGGATCTGCCGGAGGGAATTTTTTCCGCTAAATGGAATCCTGATCTGGTGCATCAGGTTTTATTGGCGCAGGCGGCTAACCGGCGTTCTCCTTGGGCGCACGCGAAGAACCGGGCCGAAGTTCGCGGTGGCGGTATTAAACCTTGGAAGCAAAAACATACCGGCCGAGCCCGTCATGGTTCTATCCGTTCTCCAATCTGGAAAGGTGGCGGCGCCACGCATGGTCCAGTCAAAGAGAGGGATTTCTCTCAAAAAGTAAATAAAAAGATGGCCCGAACAGCCATTCACGCGGTTTTGTCCAAAAAGTTATTGGATGGCGAATTGAAAGTAGTGGAATCTCTGGAATTGGAGGCTCCTAAGACCAAAATGTTGTTCAGCGCGGTTAAGAATTTTTTGCCGGCCTTGCTGATTGCCGCCAAAGAGAATAAAAATATCATCCGGGCTTCCAGTAACCTGGCCCGTGGCAAGAGCATCAACGGAGAACTTTTGAACGTGGAAGACCTTCTGCGTTATAAAAATGTGCTGCTGGATAAAAAAGCAGTAATGGAGATCAAATAAAAATATCCAAAATCATGACAGCGTTTAATAAATTTTTAATAAAGCATCCGGTGATAAGCGAGAAATCTACTATGCTAAGCGAGCAGGGGAAGTACATTTTTGTCGTTGAGGAATCCGCCAGCGCTCCGGAAATAAAAAAGGCGATTGAAGGTCTTTATAAAGTTAACGTGCTGAAGGTGAATTCGTTGAACAGCAAACCGAAACCGAAAAATTTTGGCCGTTTTCCTCATATGACCCAGGGCTATCGGAAGGCGATAGTAACTTTGAAAAAAGGACAAAAATTAGACATCCTGCCTAAGTAAATATTTCAAAAATATGAAAGTTTATAAACCAACATCACCATCTCGCCGGCAAATGACCGGTATTGAATATGGAAAAATTCTGACGACCGACAAACCGCACAAAGCGCTCACTCGTAAGATCAGAGAAAATTCCGGGCGGAATAACCGCGGCGTCATTACCGTTCGGCATCAGGGTGGTGGCAATAAAAAACTTTATCGCGAAGTGGACTTTTTGCAGAATAAGATCGGCGTTCCGGGCCGAGTGGAGACCATAGAGTACGATCCGTATCGTAGCGGCTTTATAGCTTTGATCGTTTATAGAGATGGTGAGCGGCGTTATATTTTGGCTCCCAAAGACCTAAAAGTAGGGGATCCGATCATATCTTCCGAAACCGCTCCGTTCAAATTAGGCAACCGGACGAAGATCAAGAATATCCCGATTGGCTATTTTGTTTACAATGTTGAGATCCGCTCCGGAGGCGGCGGGAAACTGGCCCGCTCGGCCGGTGCTTATGCCGAAGTTTTGGCCCACGAAGGAGGTCTGACTGACCTTCGTATGTCATCTAAAGAGATCCGCAAGGTTTCTTCCGAGGCGTGGGCTTCAATTGGACAAGTTTCAAATCCTGATTATAATTTGGTGAACATCGGAAAAGCCGGTCGTTCCCGTTGGTTGGGTATTCGCCCGACTGTTCGTGGTTCCGCCATGAACCCCGTTGATCACCCGTATGGTGGAGGTGAAGGCGCTCAGCCGAGAGGAACCAAGCGCCCGAAAACTATCTGGGGTAAGGTTACCGGAGGCCACAAGACTCGTCATCCAAAAAAGTGGTCGGGTAAGTGGATAATGCAACGCCGCCCGAAGGTCAGATAACGTTGCAATGTTTAAACGTTTAAATATTTAAATTATGTCACGATCAACCAAAAAAGGACCATTTGTTTATCCCAAACTGCTTAAAAAAGTAGCGGCTTTGAAGCCGGGTACAAAAGCGGTTATTAAAACTTGGTCTAGGGATTCGGAGATCGCCCCGGAAATGGTTGGTTATACTTTTGGCGTGCATAACGGTAAGAACTTCATTGAAGTTTTCGTGAAGGAGGAAATGGTTGGACACCGGTTAGGGGAATTTTCGCCTACCCGCAAATTTACCAAACACGGCGGTAAAATGCAGCGCGAATTGGAGATCGCCCAACAGGCAGCCGAAACCGCTAAAGCTCAAGCCGCTAAAACCGCGGAAGCGCCTAAAAAATAAATATGGCAACCCAAACCGCAAAACTTAATTATCTGCACATCGCCCCACGAAAAGTGAGGCTGATTGCCAATACTTTAAAGGGTTTGTCGGTACAGGAAGCTGAAGCTCAGTTGGTTTTACGTGTTCAGCGTTCATCCCAACCTTTACTTAAATTGTTGCGTTCAGCGGTGAATAGTGCCCGGAATAATAAAATGGATGTCACTAAACTTAAAGTTGATTCTATTCTGGTTAATGGAGGCCCGGTTCTGAAGCGTTTTTTGCCGCGCGCCCAGGGTCGCGCTACTCCTATCCTGAAGAGAATGAGTCACGTTGTTTTGATTCTGAAAGAAGCGGAGAAAGTAAATAATAATCGTTTTGTTATCAATCCGCCGGCCAAGAAATCAAAGGCTCCCAGAAAGGAGAAAGTAAAGCCGGCCGCTCCGGAAGCCAGAAAAGAACAGTCGACCGAAAAGCGCGGGTTCTTTAAGCGCATGTTTAACCGCCGCGCCAGCGTATAAAATATCGAAATTTCGAAATATAATCAAAAACCATGGGACAGAAAATACAACCATTTAAATACCGCCTGGGAATAATCAATAATTGGAATTCCCGCTGGCTGCCGAAAAAACTGAATTTCAAGGACAGCCTTGAAGAAGATTTTGTGATCCGGAAAATGGTTAATGAGAAGATCGGTTTGGCCGGAATCGTGAAAATTGAGATAGAGCGCGGCTCGGATAATTCCTTCCGTGTTTTCATCAAAGCCGCCCGTCCGGGTCTCGTGATCGGCCGCGGAGGAAAGGGAATTGAAGATCTGTCCAAAGCTATTGAAGGCAGTTTACAGAAACTTTTTGCCAAGCGGAAAAAAGCCGAGGTCAAATTCTCCGTTCGTTTGACCGTTGAGGAATTACGTCGGTCAGAAACCTCCGCCCAGTTCGTCGCTCAGTCTATCGCTTGGGATATGGAAAAGCGGCTTCCTTACCGCCGCACCTTGAAGAAATATATTGAGAATGTAATGCAGAACCGGGAGATACAAGGAGTCAAGATCCGCGTTTCCGGACGTTTGGATGGGAACGAGATCGCCCGCAGGGAATGGTTGGCCAAAGGAAAACTTCCTCTGCAAACATTGCGCGCCAATATTGATTACGGGGAAGCTCCTTCTTTTAACAGCTACGGCACCGTGGGTGTAAAAGTTTGGATATATAAAGGCGACGTTTTTGGTAACGAAAAACGGAGCATATAATCATTAAAACAAACCCATGCTAGCCCCCAAAAAAGTAAAACATAGAAAATGG
The DNA here is from genome assembly GCA_964355005.1 of uncultured Candidatus Saccharibacteria bacterium. Taxonomy (GTDB): domain Bacteria; phylum Patescibacteriota; class Minisyncoccia; order UBA6257; family WO2-44-18; genus JAUSKF01. The sequence goes on from CAYHBX010000038.1 coordinate 6,489, forward strand.
CACAAAGGACGCGCCCGGTGGAGAATGACCGAAACCCGCGGCACTACTTTGGCGTTCGGAAGTTTCGGATTAAAAGCGGAGACGGGAGCATGGGTGAATTCCCGGCAGATTGAAGCCGCCCGGAGAACTATCAGCAATTTTATTAAACGCGAAGGCAAGGTATGGATCCGGATCTTTCCGGATAAGCCGATAACTATGCGTCCCCCGGAGCTCACCATGGGCGGAGGGAAAGGAGCAGTTGATCATTATGTTTTCCCGGTCAAACCCGGAAGAGTTTTGTTTGAAATGGACGGAGTTTCCGCGGAAATCGCCAGAGAGGCATTGCGGCTGGCCGGATTTAAGTTGCCGGTAAGAACAAGGATCATAACAAAAAATTAATCCACCATTATGAATAAAAAAGATTTCCAACAACTTAAAACCAAGCCGGCGGAAGAGCTGAAGAAAATGGTAGGAGAATATAAGGACAAGATCTGGACATTAAGAGAAGACCTATTGAATGGAAAGGTAAAAAATGTTAAAGAAATGCGAGACGCAAAAAAGACCGTCGCGCAGATTTTAACCATATTAAATGGTCATGACTATCATGGAAAATAAAACTAAAACAGTTCAAAAACGGCGACTACAGGGCGTGGTAGTTTCCGACAAAATGCGGAAAACTGCCGTCGTGGCTGTTGAGCATACCCGGAAACATTCTAAGTACTTGAAGTACTATACTTTGACCACCCGCTTTAAGGCTCACAACGAGAATAATGAATTCAAGACGGGAGATAGGGTGATCATCGAAGAAACCCGGCCGCTTTCTAAAGAGAAGCGATGGCGGATAACGGGCAAAGTTTAAATGTTTAAAGTTTAAAGAAAAACATGATCCAAGAACGTTCAATTTTAAAAGTAGCTGATAATTCCGGGGCCAAAACGGTCCGCTGCTTTAGGGTTCTTGGCGGAAGCCGGCGTCGCTACGCCGAAGTAGGGGATATTATTATCGCGTCCGTGCAAGTCGCGGAGCCGCGTAAACCGATCAAGAAAAAAGACGTGATAAAGGCGGTGATCGTCCGCCAGCGAAAGCAACTACGGCGCGCGGATGGGTCATACGTCCGATTTGATGATAACGCCGTGGTCTTAATAGATGAGAAAAAACAGCCGAAAGGCACCCGCGTTTTTGGACCGATGGCCAGAGAGGTGAAAGAAAAAGGTTATGAAAGCATTGCCTCATTAGCAGAGGAACTTTTGTAAAAACACGAACATGATTAAGAAAAACGACACAGTTAAAGTATTGAGCGGAAAAGACCGGGGGAAGACCGGAAAGGTGCTTTCCGTTGATCCGGTTGCCGGAAAGGTGATTTTGATTTGGAGGATATCCTGCAGGAAACATTCCTGAAAGCCGTCAAATCCTCCAGTTCTTTTGAAGGGAGGAACGAATCTTCACTCTTGACTTGGGTTTGCAGGATTGCCATAAATACTGTGGCTAGTCATAACCGGCAGCAGAAAACAGTAACCCGCAATCTTGGAGTGCGGGCGGAAATAGGAGAAGAAGTGTCTTTAATCGATGAAGTTCAAGAGAGTCAGGAAGATCGTCTGCTTCGCCGGGAGAAAGAGCGGCATATTGCCGAGAGCATCAAGTCCTTGCCAAAGCATCATCGGATTATCGTATTGATGCGTCTGGAGGAATTAAGTATTAAAGAGATCGTCAAAATCACGGCTACGAAAGAGAATACTGTAAAATCTCGCCTCTCACGCGCTCGAAGCAAGTTAAGGCCGATTCTCCGCGATAAAGGCATTATGGTAGCCGATAAAACGGGCCGTTTTACTAAGTTTTAGAGTCCGGACCACGGAACTATCCGTGGTCTTCCTTTTTCTCTAATTT
>CAYHBX010000039.1:0-8004 GCA_964355005.1 uncultured Candidatus Saccharibacteria bacterium
GACGCTCTTCCGATCTAAGTCTGGACGAGATCGCCGAGGGAAAAGAAAAATGGCAAAAAGTAATAAGGGAATTTTACATTCCTTTTGAAAAAAATCTGGAAGCGAAATACAACTCGGTGAATAAGAGCGATTTCGTGACGGAGGAGATGACCGACGAAAAATGCGAAAAATGCGGTAAGCCGATGATGATCAAGTACGGCCGGTTTGGAAAATTTATGGCCTGCTCCGGCTTTCCGGACTGCAAAACAACAAAGGCCATCGCTAAGGAGCCGCCGAAAATGATCGGAATGAAATGTCCTAAATGTTTGGAGGGAGATATTATTGAAAAAAGAGTTACCCGGGGTCGGGCGCGCGGCAAGATTTTTTGGGGTTGCAATAAATATCCGAAATGCGATTTTGCGAGCTGGACGAATCCGCTGAATCCACCGGTAACTAACGAAGCCGATGCCGGGAGGGTCGGTTCTCCGACTGATAGCGTCGGAGCTGGCGATAAAAAGCCGGCGGTCAATAAAGAAAATGAAGATCAGGAGAAGGACGACGCTCCGCAGGAGGAAGTTTTAGAATAAAAACCCCGCCCTCTAGGCGGGATGGTTCTTGTCGCTCCACTTGAAAAAGAGACGTGTTTTGCCGTCTTCTTTATCGATGGTGTTATATCCATTTTGGATGTCGGCGCAACGCCACAGAAAAATTTTTACGCGGTGAATTTCATATATTGACCGCAAAGTCGGATAGGATTTACTGGATTTTTCTTCGATGTATGGGGCGCCAATGGTTGAAATGTAATAATCCGTTGGTTTTAGGTTTAGCTCTTCGTACATTTCCCGCACAGTGGCCTATTCGGGGGTTTCGTGATTACCGATCTTTCCGCCTGGAGTCTGTTGCCGGTCTTTTCTGCGCCCATCTGGCAGAATTTGATAATCTTCGAGAAGCGTGCCTTTTTTCGGATCAGTAATGATTAATTTTACTATCCGCAGAACTCGCGCGATGCTGGCATTAGCAGAGAATCGAAGGATTGATTCTCCTGTTCCTAGTTCATCCAGGAATTGCTTTACGGTGCTTGCCTCGCCTTTCCCCCATCGGCTTAGGTCAACTCCAAATTGCGTTAGCATTTTCCGTAAATTTTTCCCGTTTATTTCGATGGATAAGCGGGTCATCGTCGCCCCCTTTTATCAGTTCTGGGAAAACTTTATAACAAAAAACCGGTAAAGTCTATGTCGGCGGATATTTTGATAGCGGTTGAAAAAGAACCGGCTAGGGCATACTCTGAAAGCGTTATGGATGTAAAAGGTTTCATAAATCACAATCGGAAGGGTTTGGTGGCTCGGGCCTATGAATTCTCTAAAAGCGCGCATGCCGGCCAGAAGCGGAAGAACGGCGAGCCGTATTTTTCGCACTGCCTGGCGGCCGCGGAGGCGGTGGCGGAATGGGGGTTGGATGAGGCGACGGTGGCCGCGGCCTTGTTGCACGACGTAGTTGAGGACACCGATCACAGCTTGGACGAGGTCAAGGAAAAATTTGGAGAGGAGGTGGCATTTCTGGTAGATGGCGTGACTAAGATTGGTAAAGTGCGCTATCGGGGGATTGAGGCGAAAGTAGAGAACTTCCGGAAATTTATTTTGTATTTGAGTCAGGACATCCGGGTAATTTTAGTGAAGCTGGCGGACCGGCTTCATAATATGAAAACTTTGTACGCCGTCCATCCGCAAAAACAGAAACGGATCGCCTTGGAGACGATGGAAATTTACGCGCCGCTGGCCTACCGACTTGGAATGCAAAAATTGTGCGGCGAATTGGAAGATATGGCCTTTCCTTATCTCTACCCCCAGGAATACCGGTGGCTGATTGAAAATGTGAAAGAACGGTTTGAGGAACGGGAAAAATATTCCCAGCGACTCCGGCCGTTGATAGAAAAAGAATTCAGGATCAACAAGATCGGCTCTGTTAAAATAGATTCTCGCGCCAAGCGTTATACCAGTTTGTACAAAAAATTGCTCCGTTACGATATGAATATTGAAAGTATTTATGATCTGGTGGCTTTGCGGATATTGGTTCCCACTATTGAGGATTGTTACGCCGCCTTGGGCGTGATCCACAAAATGTGGCCGCCGGTGCCGCACCGCTTCAAAGATTATATCGCCTTGCCGAAATCCAACGGTTATCGCAGTTTGCACACGACTGTTTTCGGGCCGGAAAATAAGATAACCGAGATCCAGATCAAAACCGAGCAGATGCACGCCGAAGCGGAAAACGGTATCGCCGCCCACTTTGCTTATCAGCAAAGCAAGGGCACTAAGTCTTATTTGAATCGGCAAGCGGCGGTCGCGGACAAAAAAGAACTGGCGTGGATCAAACAATTGCGCAGCTGGCAACAGGATTTCACCAATCCGGAAGAATTTGTGCAGTCATTAAAAATAGATTTTTTTCAGGACCGTATTTTAACGCTCACGCCGAAAGGCGAGGTGATCGATCTGCCGCTGGGGGCGACACCGGTAGATTTTGCTTATCAGATCCATACTGAAGTCGGTAATCATTGCGCCGGCGCGAAGGTGAACGGCAAAATCGCTACTCTGGACTTCAAGCTGAAGTCGGGAGATATCGTGGAGATCATTACCCAGAAGAGCAAGAATCCCTCGGAGTCCTGGCTTGGATTCGTCCGCACCGGCGGAGCGCGTAATCATATCCGGGCGGGCCTGCGCAGAGGGCGCGGGTCGCTGGTTAAAAAAGAATTTCAGGCAACTGAATTGCAGTTGACCGTTAAAGACCGGGAGGGTTTGTTGGCGGAACTTACGGAGTTGATTGGCCGATCGCACGTGCGGATTCACGCGGTAAACGCGAAATTGCCGTTGATCAAGATTAGTTGCGAATTACTCGCGAAAGACAAAGCGGAAAAGATAGTTGCGAAGATTAAAAAATTGCGGGAGGTGAAGAAGGCGGACTTCCGTCTTGTGTAGGTTTTTTCAGGCGATCTAAAATCCCCCGTAGTTCTTCGGGTGAATAATAAGTGATGATCAGCTTTCCGGTTTCGCCGGCTTTTTCCAGTTTTACCGGAGCGCCGAGCATTTCTTCCAGTTCCTTTTGCATGCTTTCGGTTTCCGGATCGGCATAGATCGGCGGAGTGATCGTGTCCATTGTCGGCGCTTCGGGGCGCTTGATCCGTTGGATGCGCGAACGGAGCTCCCGCACGCTCAAATTGCTCCGGAGAAGATCCTCCAGCAGCATTTGTTGTTGTCCCGCGTCGCTGACGGTCAGAAGCAGGCGCCCCTGACTTTCACTTATCTGATTGCGACTGATGGCATCCTGTACCACCGTCGGCAGTCCGAGCAGGCGCATCGTGTTGGCTACCACCTCGCGGCTTTTACCGAGACGGGCGGCGATCTCTCGCTGTGTCATTGAGAATTCATCCTGCAGACGGGCATAGGCGCGGGCGGCCTCGATCGGGTTGAGGTCGGCGCGCTGGACGTTTTCTAGGACCGCTAGCTCCAATCGCTCCTTCTCTAAATTTACTTGACGGATGATGGCGGGAATCCTTTCGAGGCCCAGTAGTTTTGAGGCTTGCCAGCGCCGTTCGCCGGCGATTAGCTGGTAGGCCACCTCCGTGCCAAGTTCGCTTTCTGTTTCAACTTTGGTAACGGTGATTGGCTGGAGGATGCCGAATTCGCGGATGGAATTGGCGAGATTGTTAAGTTCTTCCGGGTCAAAATTTCGCCGCGGCTGTTGCGGGTTAGGGGAGATCCTATCTACTTCAATCAGAAAGACTGGTCCTTGAATCGGAGGGTTGTCCATGGAGTAATCGCGAATAATGCTAATTCAAAATGTAATATTGCGAATGTTCGACAATTTAATTTTAACACAAAGTGCTCGGGGAGGGAGTCAGGGTTTCGTCCCGCCGCTGCTTCCTCTGCGGCGGGACTCACCGAACCACAACGCCGCACCCCGACCCCCTTGTCGGACACCCCTGCCTACCGGCAGGCAGGTTCGGTTTCCGACGACCGGTAGTTTAACGCGCCTGCCTGACGGTAGGCAGGTTAAGCTATCGGTCTGCCTTCCTGGCACGGGGTGTGGCTGGTTCGACTCCAATTTAATAAAATAAAAAAAGCCGACGTTTCGGCTCTTTTTATTTGTGCTCGGGGAGGGAGTCGAACCCTCATGACCTTGCGATCGATGGATTTTGAGTCCATTGCGTCTGCCATTCCGCCACCCGAGCTTATTTAAGTCATTTTTCCCTGTTTTCGAGCTCTTGTCTAGTGCTATTGACAGAAATGTGCAGATATGCTAGAATAGGCGGGAATTAAGAAGGATCCGGTAAGGGTCTTTTTTATTCACCCTATGAACAAAATTGTACAAAAAATGGTGAATGGAGCGCTTTCTTTGGCGCTTTTGGCTAATGCTTCTACCTTTTCTCCGATAATGCCGGTCGACTTAAATCAGGCGATCGAGGAAGGTATTGAGGCGACTACGATTGTAGCCAGAACTCCGATGGAAGAGGGAATCAAGCGTATGCAATTGCATATCACCGCTTATTCTTCCACGCCAGACCAAACCGATGACACCCCGTTTATTACGGCGGCCGGTACGCATGTTCGCGACGGCATTGTCGCGACCAATGCTTTACCGATGTATACCCGCGTGAAGATACCGGAATTGTTCGGTGAAAAGGTTTTCGTGGTTGAAGACCGGATGAACCGCCGTTTCCAGGATCGTATGGATATCTGGATGCCGGATCGGGCATCTGCCCAGAAGTTCGGAATCAATACCGCCGAAGTCGTCGTATTGAACTAAGAACCGTCCCGACTGATGTCGTGGACGGTTTTTAGTTTGTCCGGTTTTGTCCCGGTGTTGAAGTGTGTATTATCTCACGGCCGTGAGATAATACACATCGGGAATTATTGCGTGGCGTATAAGAGTGAATAAAGGTAAATAAAAGAGCGAAGGTAAATAAAGGTGGATGTTGACAGAATTAAGGTAATCCATTATAATCCCTGCGTCCTTTTAAAACCCTATTCGAGGCAGGAGCCATGAGCGACGGGAAAGACATGATCGATCCGAGTCCGACATCGCCGGCGGAACATCTGGAAGCACAGAAGAAGAGAATTGAATATTACACCAAAGAGTTTTTTCAGAGAGAATCCGCAATGATTTCCGTACAGCTGAAGACGACCGGCGACAGGCGTTTTAAGATCGCAGCCCCGCATCACGATTGCTCCCTCATGCCCGCGGTTGCGAAGGCGAGCGAGATGATCTCTGCTCATTTCGAAAAATCCGGCTGGGAGGTGTCTACCGACAAGGACTTCTCTTTCTGCGCTTACTATTTGGACTTCAATCTTCCCGGTACGCGCGCCAAGAAGCGCCGGACTCTCGCAACCATCGGAATCGTGGTGGCGCTGGTTGTCGCGGCTGTCGGCGGGATCTTTGCCTATCCGTACGCGAAGGCGAAATTCTCCGGCGGAGCGGTGAGTTCGCAGCAGGAGAACAGTGAGTTGATTGCTCTGATCGCTAAAAGCGATTTCAGTTTTGTTGATAAAAACCTCGTCGCAGTCAACTTTCCGGACGATGGCGTAAGAACTGATTTCAAGCTTTACCAATTCGATCGTGATATCTCTTCAAAGGAAGTGATTAAGGAGATGGCAAAAGATGGTTACCTGCCGGCCAATTTCCGCGAACTGCTTAATTACACAGAGAGACAGTGGAATGGCAAGGACTTGGTACTTGCCATTGGCCAGACCTGGCAAGACGATTATGGTCGTTGTCGCGTCCAGTTTGCGTGGAGTGACGACGATGGGCGGATGCTCGGCGTGGCTTTCTATGGAGAAGTCTGGAACTCTCATATTCGTTTTCTTGCCGTCCGAGAAAATTCTCCGGAAGCCCCGCGCTAGCTTTATCAACCCCACGCCCCGACTAACAATCGGGGCTTTTTTGTATAATTAAGGCATGACTAATACAAAAATCGCTTCATTGTTTTTGCGGATCGGGATCGCGTTTACTTTTCTGTATGCCGCGGTGGATTCTACTATACAGCCGGATGCCTGGATAGGATTTTTACCGCCGTTTTTACAGAATTTTATTCCCGGAAATTATTTATTGCTGGGATTTTCAATTTACGAAGTTTTGCTGGCGATCTGGTTGTTGTCCGGATTGGGCGGAGTTTATTCCGGCATCCTTTCCGCGCTGACAATGCTTGGCATAATTATCTCCAGCCCCTCGTTGTTTATCATTACTTTCCGGGACGTGGCGATTCTGGGAGCCGCGCTGGCTTTAGCGGCATTATCAAAAAAAGAGGCTTAATTTTTTCCCTTGATTTCCAACGCTGATTTCTGGTTAGTTTTTTCTATTCTAATGTTCTCAAGAACATTAGAATAGATTTCTCGACTTGCATATTTTTTTGTTTTGCTGTATTGTATTCGCAGTTCTAAATAAGGAGGCCGGCTGTGAAATTCAACGATCGCGTGAAGTGTTGGTGGTATCTGAAAGGCGGAGATGACCTGGTTAAGATAGCGGTAGTGATTGTGACGCTTGTGATTCTGGGTTTGTTGATTTTTGCGACATCGGGTTGCGACGCCAAAGTTGCTGCCGAACCCGGAGTCGTCGATGAAAAACCTCCGAAGGCAGCCGAACAGCCCCCGACTTCATCTGTGCCGGACATTGAGATCGTTGCGATCAATGAGGATAAGGTTTACGCGATCTATATTTCCGACGACCACTGGTCCGGTTCGTACCATCACTACAAAACCACTTCTTTGCTTATCAAAAAGTTGGCGAAGTTTGGTGAGGAGTACGAGATCAAGCAGATCGAGGCAATCACTTCAAGATGGGTTGAGGCCAATCCCACGAGGGGATTCATCGTGTTTGTGGAAAAGAAAAAGGAATGAAGCTCTGCTCCGGCTAACAGCCGGAGCTTTTGTTGTCTCCCATCTAAGGCGTTGCGAACGCCTTAGATTAACCAGGGGAGAGTTGAAAAACTTGTATTTTAAGGCAATAATGCTTCAAGTGGCCGCATAGCCAAGTGGTAAGGCAGGAGTCTGCAAAACTCCTATGCGTCGGTTCGATTCCGACTGCGGCCTCTGCGATTTTTCACCAAGAGTGCGCGATTGGTTTGGAAAATCAGCATCCCGCCAACGGCGGGAAAACATTAAGATAAATTTGCTCGGGTGGAGGAATGGCAGACTCAGCGGCCTTAAGAGCCGCCGCCCCCACGGGCGTGTGGGTTCGAGTCCCACCCCGAGCACTAAATTAAAAACCGGCTCTTTGATTGATCTTGATATGGCAAAATTTTACTTTTTACTCAACCATTGGCCGAGTTGAGCAAATTGATTATTTTTGTTAAAAAATTTCATTTGTAGTTCTAAATCGTTGTCAACCATTTCGGACAGAGCTAAGTTGCGGGGATTAGCTTCTGTTGGAACAAAAATTTTCCAATATTCACTCATGGTAGTATCGCTGCTTCTTAAATTTTCTTTTGCTTCTTTCGAAATATCACCGCCTTCAATAAATTCAAAAATTTCGGTTTTGCCGTTTTCGTCAACGTAAGCCGCCGCCATGCGCCATTCGGCGTGGCGGTTTTTCTCACCCGCCATGGCTTTCAAGATTTTTCCAATACCCAAAGTCGTCAAAGAAAATTTAATGTGAGTCATAGGAAACCCGCCTAAAGCGTCAATAAAAAATCCGGAGTCTTCAACGATCAATGGTTTTTGCAATTTTTGAAATGCTTGCTCGGCTTTTTCCTTGACGATATCTCTGGGATTTTCTGATCTGCTTTCGGCGAGTTCAATGTCAATTTGTTCTATTTTGATACCAAACTCGCTCAATGATTTTTGAGCGCGCTCAAACTTGTTTTTGTTGGTGGTGACAAAATAGATATTTTGCATTTTTATTTGATTAAATTTCAGTTTAGCACCAAAACTAAAGACAGACCAAACGGCCTGTTTTTAGTTTAGAGACAGATACTTGCATTCTGTTGCGGGGGGGGGCGATAATAAGGATGTCGAAATATAAATAAAAAAATAATTT
>CAYHBX010000040.1:0-7824 GCA_964355005.1 uncultured Candidatus Saccharibacteria bacterium
TGCAACAAGGAAATTAAATTCGGACTTTTCTACGACAAGGCCATTTCTCTTGGCGCAGACTTTGTTGCCACGGGGCATTATGTGCGCCTTCGGCGCGACAAACGACTTACGACTAACGACAAACGACAAGGCGGGTCAGTTTTGATGAGCGTCGCGGCCGACGCGAATAAAGATCAGAGTTATTTTCTCTGGGCAATCAAGCCGGAGCATCTCGCGCGCTGTCTCTTTCCGATCGGGGAATATAAAAAGCCGCAGGTGCGGAAGCTGGCGGAGAAATTTGGCTTGCACAACGCCTTAAAAAAGGATTCGCAGGGCATCTGCTTTTTGGGGCAGGTAGACTTGCCGGATTTTTTGAAGAAATATATCAAACCGAAAAAAGGCGCGATCTTGGATGTGCACGGTAACGAGTTGGGAGAGCATCATGGAGCGCATTTTTATACAATAGGACAAAGACACGGAATTATGAATAATGAATTACGAATTAAGAATAAACCGGATCAAAAACCTTTTTACGTTGCGGCAAAAGACGTGAAGAAAAATATCGTGGTGGTCGCCGAAGGCGAAGATAACCCAGCGCTCTACAAGAAGCAAATTGATATTTCCGGGGTCAATTTGCTGAATAACGAATTACGAATAAAGTATCAAAAGTCCATAATTCATAATTCGTCATTCGTCATTCCGGTGTCCGCGCGGGTAAGGTATCGTCAGCCGCTCTTTCCCGCTACTCTCATAATTCATAATTCGTCATTCATAATTCAATTCAAGAAGCCCGTCAAATTCGTCGCCCCCGGCCAATCCGCCGTGTTTTATGACAAAAAAGGCGCAATGCTGGGAGGGGGAGTGATTTGTGGATAACTAAAACGTGTCATCAAATTTGGAGTTGATATAATGAAAGAGTGATCGATTTCATCGCCTCAATCTTTAAAGGGATTGCTTATGCGGGCGGGATTTTGCTCTGGAATTTAGGTTTAGCCGGCGCTCCTATGATGCCGGTGGAAAAACCGCAAACGGCGGCTCTGGTTCAACAAATTCCGCCGGCGCAAATTGCCGCGGAGGTAGTCGCGGTTAAAGGAGAAATCGAAAGTCTAAAAGCGGAGCTTGCCGAGCTAAAGGCGCAAAAGAGTGCCGCGGTTGCTCCAAAGCCGAAACCGGCTCCTACTCCAGCTCCAAAGCCAAAGCCCGCCCCCGTTCCTGTTGTAGCTCCGGTTCCAGTTCCCGTGCCAGTCCCGGTAGTTGTACCCGCGCCCGTGCCAGCTCCGGCACCAACTCCGACCGCTCCCGCGCTACCGCCCGGACAATTTTTGACGCCAAGCGGAGCGATCGTTGACTCGCAGGGTAGGTTAATTTCGGCGCCCCCAAGCGTTGCCGTTCCACCGACCAATTCTAGTCCATCGACTCCAACTCCGGCTCCCGCCCCAACTCCCACTTGGCCTCCTGTCGTCGGTACGACGGTAACCATCGCTCGTTACATAGCGGTAGCGATTGGATTTAATCCCGCAATGAACTGCAATCAGTTGGGCTTTTACAATCAGGAGCTGAAACTTTGTGAACTCTACAAAAATTCCAACAGTTCCTACACCTGGGTTCTTATCGATTAACGCCCGCTTGTCATTGCCATAGTTTTTTTGTCATAGTGAAGCCCTAATGAGGGCTTCTGATATTTTCTTTTGGGCGGCGTGCTTCTTTCTGGCGGGAGTTTTAATTGCCAGCATTTTTAGCGGTTCAACGGAGCCGCTGATTTTTTCGTTCGGGGCGGTCTGGCTGGCCGCGCTGGCTTTGCTGTTGAGTAGTCGGCAGAAACTCGCGGTTTTTAGTTTGGTAATGATTTTTGGAGTAGCTTATTTTTTCGTTTTTGATAAATTGCGCAAACCGGCCCCGATTCCTTATGGAGAAAAGGTTATTTTTACCGGCATCGTAACGGAAGCGGAACAGCGTTTGGATGGCCAAAAGATCGTTATTCAAAATATCCAGATCGCCGCCCCGCGTTACCCGAAATTTGAATACGGCGACGAATTGGAGGTTAGCGGCGTGATCAAAACAATAGAGGGGGATTGGGAAAATTATTTTAAAAAGGAAAGTATCGCCGGTTTGATGGGATTTCCGGAGATCAATGTCCTGTCCAAAGGAAATGGTTCACCGATTAAAACAAGACTGCTGGGAATAAAAGAATTTTTCATTTCCAGCTTTAAAAAAGTATTGCCGTTTGATAAAGCTGCCTTTATGTCGGGTTTAGTGCTGGGAGAAACGGCAGAATTTTCCGATGAATTCAAAGAAAAACTCCGCGCCACCGGCACCAGTCATTTAGTAGCGCTTTCGGGATACAATATCGGCATTATCGCGAGCGCGGTGGCGGGTTTATTGGGACTTTGGTGGGTCACTAAACGGTTCACTTTCATTGGCAGTACGCTGTTTATTTTCGCTTTCGTTTTGATGACGGGCGCCGAAGCATCGGTGGTGAGGGCGGCAATTATGGGTTTTCTGATGTTGCTCGCTGATAAATTGCAGCGTGTTTATTATTTTCGCAACGCCGTCGCCGCCACTGCTTTGGCGATGGTTCTGGTAAATCCGAAAGTATTGGCCTTTGATATCGGCTTCCAGCTTTCTTTTATGGCCCTGATTGGTATTACTTATTTAGAGCCGTGGCTTAGGGAAAAATTTAAAGCTAAAAAAGAAGCCGGTTTTTTAGGATGGAGAAAAAGTTTTTGGACGACCACCTCGGCTCAATTGGCCGTTTTGCCGATACTGATGTACCACTTTGGTTTTGTGTCGCCGGTTTCCATTTTAACCAACGTTCTTCTGCTTGGAGCGATACCCGTCACAATGGGTCTCGGATTTTTTATCGGCTTTGCTTCCGTTATAAGTTATTGGATCGCCTGGTTGATCGCTTTACCGGCGCAGGCGCTTCTGGGATATGAATTGACAATCATCGATATTTTCTCAAGACTTCTAGAAGTTTTCTAATCGCCCGGCCCGGCTCGTTGCATCACCGGAAATGAATATTTTTTTGAATAAAAAAGCCTTATATACATCCCTCTTCATTTTAATAGCGGGGAATGTTTTTATTTGGCAGGCGATTTTGTTCGGGGAAAATAAAAATTTGGAACTTTATTTTTTGAGTGTCGGGCAGGGAGATAGCCAGCTGATCAATTTTCCCGGCGGAGTGCAAATTTTGGTGGATGGCGGTCCGGATGCCAAAGTTTTAAATGAGTTGGCGCGGGCAATGCCGGAAATGGATCGCCGTATCGAGTTAGTAATCGCCACTCATCCGGAGCTGGATCATTTCGGCGGCCTGATCGACGTTTTGGAAAATTATGAAGTTGGTGTCGTGATTACCAACGGCCGTCAGGGTACCGCCAAAGCGTATTTGGATTTTGAAAAAGTGATCGCGGAGAAGCAAATACCGGTTACGCGATTATTTGCTGGCGACAAGATAACCTACGAAAGCGCGGAGTTGGAAATTTTATGGCCGACCGTAGCCGCGGCGCGGGGGAAAAAGACCAATGAATCCGGAATTGTTTTTATGTTGAAGAATGGCGGTCTGCGGGCGCTTTACACCGCCGATATCGGCTTTGAAACCGAAGAGGCTTTGCGCCGGAAATATGATTTGGATGCCGATATTTTGAAAGTCGGGCATCATGGTTCTAAATATTCCAGCGATAAGAAATTTTTAGAGGAAGTGTCCCCGGCAATTTCTGTTATCGGAGTCGGAAAAAATAGTTACGGCCATCCGACCGGCGCGGCATTGGGAAGATTGGCCGATGTGAGGTCGCAGATTTTCCGAACTGATAACTTCGGGACGATCAAATTAGTTTTCGCGGATAGCTTTCTTAGGGCGTTCGCGCGTTGATATTTTAAATTATTTGTTTTAACCTGATTTTAGAACTTTTTGGAGTGGTTACCATGGCCGATCTTTGGGAGCCCGATGAGGAGTTTCTTGATTTTTTGGAGCTGATCCAGGATTCTGCGGGCGTTTCGATCACCCTCGGCGATTGAGGCGATGCGCTCCGGAACTGATCTCGGTCGTAGCCTTTACGAAAAAATGTATCAAGATCCGGTCTTTCGGGAAGGATTTGAAGAATGGAAGGCAGAGAAGTAGGCGATAGAAGCCTCGGGCAACCGGGGCTTTTTTTATGGCTGAAATCTTGTTAGAATTTTTAAGAAATGCGAACTCTTATTTCCGACATAGTAAATAAAGAAGGTCAGGAAGTAGAACTGATGGGTTGGGTGGCGATTCGCCGCGACCACGGGAAAATTATGTTCATAGATTTGCGCGACCGCTCAGGGATCGTTCAGGTGGTGTTTTTGCCGAAACCACCCCGACGTACTGATGTTGATAGTAATGATAAAGAAGTCGGGGCTCCGACCGCAGCGTCGGAGAGGAGTGCCTATGATGTGGCGGCGACTTTGCGTTCGGAATGGGTAGTGAAAATTACCGGCACGGTAAATAAGCGGCCGGAGAATATGGTGAATCCGGATATAGCTACCGGCAAGGTGGAAATTTTGGCGAGCAAATTGGAAGTTCTCAATGAGGCAAATACCCCGCCGATAGAGGTGACTAGTGACGGCAAGGAGATCGGCGAGGAGAGTCGGATGAAATATCGATATGTTGATCTGCGACGCGAACGAATGCAGAAAAACATCCGCAATCGTCACGAAATGATCCGATTTTTCCGCGATTATCTTTCCAATGACGGATTTTATGAAATAGAGACCCCGATCTTATCAAAAACGACTCCGGAGGGAGCGCGCGATTATTTGGTACCGTCCCGTCTTTACCCGGGTAAATTTTATGCTCTGCCTCAATCTCCTCAACAGCACAAACAGCTGCTGATGGTCGCCGGTTTTGAAAAATATTTCCAGATTGCTCGTTGTTTCCGCGATGAAGATACCCGCGGCGACCGGCAGCCGGAATTCACCCAGTTGGATATAGAGATGAGCTTTGTTAAGCAAGAAGACGTGATGGATTTGGTTGAGCAGATGCTGATCAAACTCGTTCAAACTTTGTACTCGCATAAAAAGATCCAGGAAACGCCATTTCCTCGGATGACCTATGCTGACGCGATGAAGAACTACGGTAACGATCGCCCCGACATTCGCAAAGACAAAAACGATCCAAACTTACTCGCTTTTTGTTGGGTGGTAGATTTCCCATTTTTTGAGAAAACCGACAAAGGCGACTGGACTTTCACGCACAATCCTTTTTCCGCGCCGAAACCTGAATTTATGGTGGACCTGATGGATAAAAAAAATATCGGAGATATTCTCACCACTCAATACGACATCGTCCTGAACGGTTTTGAAGTAGGTGGGGGGAGCATCCGCAATCATCGTCCGGAGGCGCTGAAGAAAGTTTTTGAGATCATGGGATTTGCCGAGCAGAGAACAATGAATAATTTTGGCCATATGATAGAGGCCTTGGGCAGCGGCGCCCCGCCTCATGGCGGGATCGCTCCTGGCGTTGATCGCTTGGTGATGATCTTGGAAAATGAGCCGAACATCCGCGAGGTGATCGCGTTTCCGAAGAGCGGTGACGCCAGAGATCTGATGATGGATGCTCCGTCAGACGTGGAAGCGGAACAACTCAAGGAACTGCATTTGAAGGTGGACGTGAAAGAAAAAAAGAAGTAATATCTCATAAGCTTTTCGAGGAGGAAGGATGAGGCTTCCTAAACGCGAGCGGATCGTGATGTCTTTAGGCGGCAGCTTGGTATCCGTGAATAACGAGGTGAATTGGAAGTTTTTGAGCGCCTTCAACCATTTCATCAGGGATTTGCTGGCAGAAAAGCCGGACCGGCAGTTTTTTATCGTTGTCGGCGGTGGCTCGATAGCGAGGCATTATCGGGACGCGGTCAAGCAAGTGACCGGGCGTGATCTGACGGATGACGATCTGGATTGGCTGGGAATTCACGCTACGAGATTGAACGCTCACGCTCTGCGGACGATCTTCCGTGATCTAGCGGAGCCGTTCATTCTCAAGCATTACGACATAGTCCGGAAAGTTTCCCGGCCGATCGCCATCGGCGCAGGCTGGAAGCCTGGCTGGTCAACGGATTATTGCGCGATGATGATCGCCGAAGATTACGAAGTGGACACGGTTCTGAATTTGTCTAACATTCCCCAATATTACGACAAAGATCCCGCTCAACACCCGGATGCCAAGCCGTTCGAGAAGATCACCTGGAAAAAGTTTTTGATTCTCAATGGTTCTGAATGGGTTCCGGGAATGAACAGCCCGTTCGATCCGGTGGCTTCAAAAAAAGCGGCTGAGTTGGGATGCCGGGTGGTGATCATGAAGGGGGACGACTTGGAAAATCTGGGTAGATACTTCCGGGGTGAAGAGTTTGTAGGTACGAAAATAGAATAAAAATTAAGCCGCGCGCGAGCGCGGCCTTTTCTTTTTATAAGTGTCTGATAAGATAATACCTAATATGGAATTAAAAAAAGAAAGGACATTTGTGGCTATCAAGCCGGACGGAATTCAGCGGAGTTTGATGGGGGAGATCATCAGCCGCTTTGAGCGGGCAGGGCTGAAATTGGTGGCGATGAAAATGGCGGTGCCGAACGCTGAGATGATAGAGAAGCATTACACCGTTGACCCGAACTGGCGCGTGATCACCGGTCAGAAAACTATTGAGGCCTATAAAAAACAGGGAAAAACTCCTCCTTCAGATGATCCGATGAAAATTACGGAGGTTATTTTGAATAATTTAAAAAAGTATATGTCTTCCGGCCCTGTCATCGCGATGGTTTGGGAGGGTGTGCATTCCGTTGGCATTGTCCGGAAACTGATCGGCGGGACCGAGCCGTTGAGTTCTGATGTTGGTACTATTCGAGGGGATTTTACTATTGATTCCTATGTTCTTTCCGATGTCGATGGGCGTTCGGTTCGTAATTTAGTACATGCGTCCGGTAATACTTCTGATGCTGAAAAGGAAATCGCCCTGTGGTTTAAAAAAGATGAAGTGATAAATTATCGATTGATCCAGGAGGCGATTCTTTACGACGTTAATTTGGACGGTATTTTGGAGTAAAAAAGCGCCCCGAGGGGCGCCTTCCTGCCGCAGGCAGGGTTTTGTTTATGCATTTGCTTGTTTTTCGCATTCACCGCAGAGAGTGATTAGGTAGCAGCCGCGGCCGAGGCTGGTTTGTCTACCAGGTTTGCCACAATGTTCGCAAGTGTGGGCACTTTTTGTCGCCGCTTCGGATATTAACTTATTAACTTCACTCTGACGATCTTTTGGAACGTCATCAACATAAAACCTTAAGGTGGCGAATTTTTCTTTGACCTGCGAAACCTTAAATTGTGGTCCGAGTTGGAGCGCATCCAGTTTGGCGCAGAGGTCGCTCAAAAGCTGAAACCAGCCATTGCCGCATTCAAACATATAAACATTTGAAAGGAATGAATATTTCTTGTACAGAACGTCGTACTTTGAGGGCGGTTTGGGCATCCTATTTACCTGAAAAGAACTCCAGAATCATACCACCAATTTGGTATAATAATAGTGGAGCCCGCCATAGATTCCGAATCTTGTTGATAAAAGAACTGGGCAAATCGTTGGCCACCGTGGTGGTTCAGCCGAGCCCGTTCACCTGACTTAATTCGGGGTTCAACTTAGGCGGGTTTTCCATTATGAAAAAACTACCCATTGGGTAGTTTTATTCTTCAAGCAGAAGATTTCTAGCTGCTAGGTATACTTCATAGGCCTGTCTGGCGCCGTTGATCGCGCGGTGAACAGTCGGTTCAGCTACGCCGAAGAATTTGGCCATCTCACCGCCGAAGCTGCCGGGAATTTCCGGATACCCTTTGGCGACCAGGATGCCGTT
>CAYHBX010000041.1:0-7311 GCA_964355005.1 uncultured Candidatus Saccharibacteria bacterium
AATCCACCGCCATCGACGGTCCGCCTCGAAGCGTTTCAGAAGATATTACACTCGCTGTGACTTATGCTAGAGAGCGGCGTCCCGGAGAAGAAACAACTCCTGGGGATAGAACACAAGAGATTACTTGCACAATCATTGTTGAGCATGATGAAGTTCCAACTACTCCGACCCATGACACGGCTCAATCCCGCGTCACAGAAACTCCTTCCGGCGGGAAATCCGGAGAAGATCTGAAACAACCCGTTCCTCAACCGATGCCGCCGACGGAGAGTTTGAATGTTTTCCAGAGGATTGTTGATACTGTTCGCGAAGGAGATTTGTTTAATATTCCGCCATTGTTCCAGGTAATCGGTGAGCCGGTGGTTGGCGAAACCGTTAAACAACTCATTCTTTGCGCGGTTAATGATCCGGCTTGTGATGACTCGAATGCTCCGGACGAAATTGCCGCATCGGTGCCTCCACCCTCCATCACCTACACCCCTGACGGCAGGACCACCGTCGGTTCCGGCGGTGAAGTTCAGTTCGAACCTCGATCTCCATTGGAAGAATGGCCGAGCGTGGTTTGCAGTCCAAGTCCGTTGGCGATCAATCACGGTGGAAGCGGTACGATTAATTTATCAGTCAACGATCCATTAGGTGCCGATCCCAACTCGGTAAAGATGCGCGGCAGCCCCGGCAATCTGGGAAACCGCGCCGGTAACGCTGCGTTCTGGAAATACAGCGACTTCCTGACCGCGGATGGTCAGGGAAAAGTTCGCCTTACAGATAACCCCTATCTGGACAATATTCATCCCTACAAACCATCAATTACCTTTTATTCCACTGAAGTTCATGACATTGGAATGGCGGTGTCTTCCAGTTTTGACGTGACTCTGGATTACCGTTTGGGCAAAGATCAGGGTTATAGAGAGCAATCAGTTTCCGGTACTTGCTCGGTTGTGGTGACCCATCCTCCAAAAGAACCGACTACCCCGACTCATGACACTGCTCAATCCCGAGTCACCGAAACTCCATCCGGAGGAGAACCCGGCGATGATTTGAAGCAACCCGTTCCTCAACCAGTTCCGCCGAAGGAGAGTTTGAATGTGTTTCAGGGGATCATTAATGTTATTCGTAATTTGTTCTCTCCCGGAGGTCCCGGCGGCGAGGGCCAAACAGGCGGAGGAGCGGGCGGTGGACCAGTCCCCGAGGGCGAGGACATAATTGATTCCGGAGAGGCAGACGTTTCTTGCGAAACGGCTACGATTAAACACGGAGAGAGTACTACCATCGGACCCGAGAACATAGGAGGGAATATCCGGATAGCAGATCCGGAATGGCGTATTCAATTTATGTATTTCCCAAAGGGGGATAAACCTGCCACGTTCACCGGGCAAAGAACATTAAAAGCGCTTAGTGGCGACGCGAATATTCCTGATCCTTTCCAGGGAATAACATATGAATCCACCGCCATCGACGGTCCGCCTCGAAGCGTTTCAGAAGATATTACACTCGCCGTGACTTATGCTAGAGGGCGGCACCCTGGAGAAGCAACAGCTCCTTCGGATCGAACGCAAATGACTACTTGCACTATTATTGTTGAACATGACGAGGTTCCGACTACCCCGACTCATGACACTGCTCAATCCCGAGTCACCGAAACTCCATCCGGAGGAGAACCCGGCGATGATTTGAAGCAACTCGCGCCTCAACCGGTTCCGCCGATGGAGAGTTTGAATGTCTGGCAGAGGATTGTTGATACAGTTCGCGAAGGAGATCTATTTAATATCCCACCACTCTTTCGGGTTATTGGTGAGCCGGTAGTAGGTGAACCATTTAGGCAATTTATCCTTTGTTCGGTTGATGGTCCTGCTTGTGACGATGCGGATGCCGGCGTGTTTCGCTCTGTGAGCGGAATAGGTGAAGCGATCAGGCGTGGTTTGATTTGCTTAAGCAACGATCCGGCGTGTGACGATGCTGATGCTGATACCGAACGGATAGCCCGGCGAGTTCCGGAGCCGGGGCCAGTAAACTTTACTAACGCGCGGAGATTGAGGGAGTTAATTTTTGGAGTTAAGCCGGTTGATCCGGGTGATGCTCCAGCAGAAGAAGGAGACGTCCTTTCGGCTATTCCAAGAAAATCCGTGGAAATTACTTTGCCGATCCCGGAACTGGTTATCGCCCTGCCTTCTCCCACTAAAGAGTTGGAAAAGATCACTCCGATAATTTCCCCGTTCAATTTCTTGTCTAACCGACTGGTAGATTTAAGCAGAATTCTTCGGGGATTAACTGTTCCGGAGGTTAGTTTACCGGCGCCTGACGTTTCGGTGAATCCTCGTTGTTTCGTGGGAATTTTAGAAGACGCCAATCCCCAGAATCTTTATCAGTACGAAGCGGAGTGCAGCAATTATAATAATTGCTCATTTGAGATTCGCAATCTTACCAGCACCGGAACGTTGATCAATAAAAAATCTTTTGACTTGCCAAAATCTGCTCCGTTGATAAATTCGGATTACGTTCCGTCGGCCGCTGCGATCGCCTCTTTGCAGGTCACTTGCGACGGTGCGACGTATAGCGCTTTCGCACATAATTTCCGTGTTGGTCGTGATTCAACTTCAGTAAGCCCTCCCGGTTCCGGTCCAAAGCTTACTATTGCCGCCGGCGCCCTGACGTCCGGAACGGTGAATGTGGCTTATAGCAAAACACTCACCGCCATTAGCGGTTCCGTTCCTTATACTTGGGAGGTTTATTCGGGAAGTTTGCCTACCGGATTGTCACTGGGCGCTGGCACTGGAATCATTAGCGGAACTCCTACTGCGGCCGCTACTTATAATTTTTCAATTCGGGCCGTTGGAGGGGATAATCGGCCATCTGACGACGTAGCATATTCTATTGTGATCGCCGCCGCCGCCGATCCGCTCACGATTACTACCACTTCCCCGCTTACTTCGGCAATCGGCACTAACTGCACCGCTATTCCGGTGTTCGCGGCAACCGGTGGAACTGCTCCGTATAGCTGGTCACTTTCTAATTTGAACGGAGTCGCAACCGGCAATAGTGTGGCTGTCACCGCGGCTACCGGGCAAGAGACCTGCACGATCGTCGGAAACGGTACGGCAACCTTTACGATTACCGTGACTGACGCCGTGTTGGACACTGACACCCTAAACGCGTCTCAACAGATAATCTTTGTTCCGTAGTAGGGGATTCCCTACACAGCAGCTTCTCCTACTGCGGAAAGTAATTTTTGGCTACAACTACGTCAAAATAAACTCACCATACGTTTGTATGGCTCGTTATTTATTCCTTGTTTCGCTCAAAAATTTCTTTTCCTCGCTACGAAGAATTGCTGTATAGAGAATCCTGTTTATGTGCTCTCGAGAGGATTTGAACCTCTAATCCCTTACGGGAACGTGGTCCTAAGCCACGCGCGTCTGCCAATTCCGCCACGAGAGCGTATCTGCCGTGGAGTTTACCCCGCACCTACGCGAAGTGAGAAGCTTCTCACTTCTAACTAGGTGCGGGGCCACCCCAGCGTTATGACCATATTGAAACATATTTTTTCGGCTTGCCGCAACCTTTCCGCGCGCGGTAAAATTTAGTCAGTTCCTTGCCGGTGTTGAGATGAAACGCTCTGCCGTTGATCCGGCGACCGCGCTGAAAAATTTTTTCCGGGAGCGAAGTTTGTGTTTCATCGGAGAAACCGTTGGCGATCCCAAGTCCAATTTAGCCGAAGGCAGGATTTTGGATCTTAACGTCCGGCGTCCAATGAGTTGTTGGAAGAAATTTACCGGATTATTCTTGGAAACGGAGGCGGAATTCCGGAATCTTGGAGAATTGCGGACGAGAAATTACGGAGGTCGGACCGGAATGGTTCTGAATATTTACGGCCGGGACTGGTTAGCCGGCGGAAAGATACTCGCTGACAAGATTGCTAGGATTTTGAGTAAGCCGGTGATGGTTGAGTTGGTGTCCGAAGACCGGCGATACGCGAAGATCGGAGGCCGCTCCGCCGTTCGTGGCAAAGGACCGCCGAGGCTCCTACTGGCATGTTTTCTGATCTCGGTTTTAGTCCTGTTTGCCGGCTGGCTGTTGCCTATCGCGCGCGCTCAAATAGGGGAGAGTTTTTTCTTCCTAGCGCTGCTCATCCGTTTTTCTATCTGGTTTCTGTTCGGTGTTTAATTTTATCCGCTATGCTGACGCACAGCGGATTTTATTTGACAAAAACATATATTTGGGGTAGTATTACGGCAGAACATTTACCCCCCCCTAACAACGTTTTTAGAAAGAGAGGCCGGCCACCTCTCTTCCCGTAAACTCTCTTCGCGTTGCGAGGGGAAGTTTCCGGAAACAAGGAGAGAGGAGGCAGCCGTATAAACATACGGCAAGGACGAACGACGTAGTTTACCGGGAAGTTCAACCGCAACCCGCTCACGGGACAGGCAAATTTTAGCTCATAGCTTTGTTGCTCGGACGAGAAATAGGTGTCTATTTTCTCATCCTCGCGCCTAGCTCTGAATCTAAAATTTGCTCTGTCGCGATAGAGCTTTACGGAAAGAGAGGTGGCAAGATGAAGGCGGTCACTCGGTTCGTTTTGCGGTTGGCGTTACTCGCCGGTCTGGCATTCTCCGGATTTTGGATCTACCGGCAGTACGGCGCTTTTGCCGTTGTAGTTTCCGGAACGGTGATGGCTTTCGGACTTTGGATCGCCGCGATCAATGCCGCGCAGCGGACGGCTATCGTGCTTGCAAATGCCGCCGGTGGTCAGCGTGTCATCTGTCCGGGATTGAATCTTATGATCCCTGGTTTTGAGTGGGTAGACGTCGTGGTAGACATCACTCCTCTGGAAATTTATTTAACCGCTCATCCTGATACTCGGAAGAACAACGAGGTTACTGTCGAGCTGGTTATCGGCGGTAATCCGAGTATCCGCTACTTGCCCGTATGGGCGCGGTGGCTGAAGGGCGGAAGCGATCCGAAGCGCGCTATCAAGGCGTGGTGCGAAAGTACTCTGACGGAACTCGTCCATTACTATTCCAAGCGGGGCGAGATTTACCGCGACAAGCAGGTGATCGCCCGGCTGTTGGTTGCCCGGTATCTTACCGGAGCGTCGGATGGCGGTAGTCGGGAGTCGCGCTATGGATTTGAACTTGAGTACATCAACGTTGTGGACGTGGTAATGCCGGAAGTGTTGAGAGAAAAAGAGCTGTTGAGGGAGAGCGCGGTGGAGGAAGGCAAGGCGCTTGCCGTTTCGGTGTCGCGCGCCATCAAGGAAGCCGCCAAGATTCGCCGTAAGAATCAGACGATTTCCGAGAAGCAGGCGTTCGATTATGTGATGATGGACAAGGGTCGGGGAGTCAGCAAGGTCATCTACGAAGGAGAGGCTGGGAGCGATCTTTTCCAGGCCCTCAAGGACATTTTTAAGAATTAGCAGAGAAGTGAAGATAAATCCCCTAGGTTTAACGCGTTAAACTTAGGGGATTTTTGTTAGGGAATTGGCTAATTTTGGGCTTGACAGAAATGCTGTAATAGTGTATAATTGCAAGGTAAGTTGCCCTTCGAAAAGTTAAAACCAAACAGGCCTCAAAAGGCCAAAGGAGATGTCATGAAAACCGCTCTCTGGATTGCCGCGGCTGTCGCCGCGCTGGTCCTGCTGTGGGCGTTCCGCAAGGCAGCCGTGTCGGTTGCCTGGTGGGCGCTCAAGACGCCGGTCGTTCTGGCCTGGAGGGGGATCTGCTGGTGCTGTAAGCGCCGGTGGTCTCTCTCTCACAAAACGGCCCGTTCCGTGCTTTTCGCGGTGGCCGTTGCCGTGCCGGCAGTGATGGTCTTTCCTGGGCTTTTGCTGTTGCCTTCGGCGGTGGCATGGCTCGAGAAAGCGCCCGGAATGGCGAGGATGTTCCTCGCCGCCGGGTGGTTCGTGCCTTGCTGGTTTCAGACCTATTCCTACAGAGGCGTCGTCATGGCGTTTCTGGGGAAGGCCTGGAGGTCGCGAGGGGAGGGGTTCGGACCGGTCTTCCGGCCGTTCTTGATCCCTATCGAGTACGTGACGCGGGAGGAGCAGATCGAGAGGTTCTCACAGGCATTCTCGATCAATGCCGAGACCGCGGAACGCGATGGCGTTCCTCTTAATGGGAACGGTAGTTTCACCAAGAAAGCATCCGCGCTGCAGAATTTTTTCAAGATGGACCCGGGACAGAGAAAGTCCGGGCTGGAGCAGTGGATGAAGTATTTCGTCACGCTTGAAGCGCAGAAGTTGCTGAAGCGTGATCAGGTTCACGCGGATGTTAAGGGGATCGGCGAACGGGTCACAGTGGCCATGAAAACGGCCAAAGTTGGCGGCGTTTTGCTTGAGGATTACTTCGGCATCACGGTTGATGTCGTGGTGATCTCCGATCCGGAGCAGTCCCCTGGTCTGCGCGCGGCCGAGGAAAAGAAAGAGGTCGCGCAGGAAGAGGCAAAGGCGAAGACGATCGAGCTCGAGAATTTCAACGAGCGGGTCAATTCGCTTCAGACTGCCACACCGAAGGGTCAGAAGAAGTTGTCTCGGCAGAAAGCGGTTGATACCGTCCTTCTGATCGACAAAAAGATCACGAAGGAAGAAAAGAGTATCGACATCGGCAAGAACGCCGCAGACATCCTTAAGGACATCTTCGGTTAACCCCAACTCCAAAGAGGAGATCAGTCATGGCCGACAAGAAGAAGGAAGAGCCGGCGTTCCGGTATGTGATTCCGGACAGCTGGCGCAAGGGTTGGTGGGCGATGAGCGCTATCGCGCTCATCGTCTGCTGCTGGTACTGGTTTGACGGTCCGCAGTGGTGGGCCGCGAAGTTCCCGCCGAAATCCACGGTGGTGAGTTCCGGAAGCGGGGTCGAAACCCCGCTTCCGGCGGAGAGCCCGAAGCCGACTACGCCCTGCCCTCCCGCAAAGGAGCGCAAGGAAATCCGGGTCCAGGTGGATCCGGTGGAATGGTCAGGGTGGATCAGAATTCCAGTAGGGTACAAGTGGCGTGTCAGTCGGCCTGGGACGTGGGAAGAATACTGGTTTTGGGATGGGCGCAGGATAAGAGTGGAAGATGACGGCCCGAGGTGGTTGGGTGACATAGAAAATTGCATTTTCAAGATTCGAGGAACAAAAGGAGAAGTCGTAGTTTTCCTCGAAAAGGAATAACGGCACCCCTCCACGACATTGTGTCGTGGAGGGGTTTTCACAAAACCCTATCCCTCACATAACAAGTTATGGGGGGGGACAAGCTTGGAGGCAGAAATGCGGGACAATGAAGATCTTAGTAACCGGGTCAGTCAGGGAAAAAATTCCAAGATCGCCTGGATCGGA
>CAYHBX010000042.1:0-6402 GCA_964355005.1 uncultured Candidatus Saccharibacteria bacterium
GGAAAAGAATTAAATCCTAAAGAAGTTGTGCTGGATCTCCGGCGCGGTTTGCTTGGCAACAAAAGCGACGACGATATTGTCGGCAAAAGCGTTTCTCCGGAAGTTCTCTGGCAGTGCACCACTTGCGGCGCCTGCGAGGACATTTGTCCGGTAGGCATTGAACATCTGCCGTTGATCATCGGAATGAGACGCGGACAAGTGGCTGCCGGCGACATCAGTGAAAAAGCCGCTACGGTTCTGAACGCGCTGGAAAGAGGGAACAATCCCTGGCAGATGTCGGTGGACCCGGATGCTATCAAACAGCTTCATATTCCGCCTTTCGAAAAAGATATGGCGGAAACGGGAGTGCTGTTGTGGACGGGTTGCGCCGGAATGGCCGATGAGCGTTACCGGAGGGTGATCGCGGCCACGGTGAAATTGCTGAATACCGCCGGAGTTCGCTTTGGTACGGTTGACGCTCCGCATAACTGCGGAGGGGACCTGACCAGGCGGCTCGGCAATGAAATGGTTTTTCAACAGCTCGCGGCCGGCAACATTGAACTTTTGAAGTCGGCCGGCGCGAAAACGATCGTTACCGCTTGCCCGCACTGTCTTCAGACGCTCCGCAACGACTATCATCGCCTCGGAGCCGAGTTTACGGTTCTGCATCACTCGGAAATTCTTCGGGCGATGCTGGCGGAAGGGAAGCTTGAGATCGCGGAGCAGAGCGGCGAAAAAAAAGTTACTTATCACGATCCGTGTTACTTGGGTCGTTATAACGGTGTGTATGACCGGCCTCGGGAGATCATCAAAGCGTGCGGCGCGGATTTGGCCGAACTGCCACGTTCCCGGGATAATTCGTTCTGTTGCGGAGCGGGCGGCGGTCAGATGTTTCTTGCCGAAGGCAAGGGGCAGGCGATCAATGTTGAAAGAGCGAAAGAGATCGCTGGTGTGGCGGCGGAAACCGTTATTACCGGCTGTCCGTTCTGCTTGACGATGCTGAAGGATGGCCTGAATTCGCTGGGTAATGAAATTCCGGTAAAAGACATCGCCGAGTTTCTTGTCGAAAACCTAAATCAACCAAAACCCAAACCAAACGGAGGGCAAACATGCCCGGCAATCAGAGTCCTCTAATGATTATGGTGACTGATTATTTTTCTAATCATCCCGGTGTTGAACTGGACGCGCTGGAAGTTCTTCAAAGAGCGCGGTTGTCCACCCGGATCGGTAAGCCGGTCAATATGACCGACTTGCGCAACGCCCTTGATCGATCGGTGGAACTGGATTGGTTGAAGGTCCGGATTTCCGGCGCGGTCCGTCGGTACTCTTGGGCCGGTTAGTTTACAGATGCCCCGACTTCGGTCGGGGCTTTTATTTTTTTAGAATTTTTTGATTTGTTTAGAATTTAGAAATTAGGATTTAGAGTTTTACGGCTAGGATGTTAAAATATAGTCTATGGCTAATGAATTTGTGTCCGGCAATAAGTTGCGCGTCGCCGTCCTGATGGGTGGCCCATCTGCCGAACACGACGTGTCAATGAATACCGGCAAAAAAGTGCTGGCGGGCTTGGATAAGTCAAAATATTCCGCGCGCGGGATCGTTATTACCAAAAAAGGTAAATGGCCGGTCGCTCCGGCAAAGATAAAAAAACTTTTTGACATAGTTTTTATCGCCATGCACGGCGAATACGGTGAGGATGGGACGGTTCAGAAAATTTTAGATAAATATCGGATCAAATATACCGGCTCCGGCGCTCACGCCAGTGAGTTGGGAATGGATAAGGTTTTATCTTCTAAAATTTTTTCCAGAGCCGGGTTGAACGTTCCGGAATTTTCTTTACTGAAAATAAAAAAAGGAAATCTGGTTCCCGGTGACAAGAGGCAATCCTTGTTTCATTTGCCGGTAGTTGTTAAGCCGGCAGATAGAGGTTCAAGCGCCGGAACGCGGGTAGTGAAAAAAATTCAGGAATTACTGCCGGCCATTCAGGAGGCGGCTAAATTTTCTGAAAATGTCATGGTGCAAAAGTTTATTGACGGAAGGGAATTTACTTGCGGAGTGATCGAAGTCCGGGGAAAGTTGAAAGCTCTGCCGCCGACCGAAATTGTGCCGAAACTGCGCGGATTTTTTGATTATTATTCCAAATACACGTCCGGCGCTTCCAGAGAAATAACACCGCCACGAATAGATAAAAAAGAAATCACTAAAATGCAGGTGATGTCTTTAAAAGCGCACAAAGCAATCGGGGCGAGGGGAATGTCCCGCACGGATTTTATGCAGGACGAATCCGGTAAGTTTTATGTTTTGGAGATCAACACTATTCCCGGCATGACCGCTACCAGTTTATTGCCGCAAGAAGCCCGGGCGGCCGGAATTGAGTTCCCGGAATTGCTTGATTTGATCATTTCAGCCAGCTTGAAAAAATAGCCGGAAACGCGCTAATATAACCTGGCTCTTTGAGAACTTCCGCGAAAGGAAAGGCGCATGCTCAAGCTAATCGTGGAGCCTGGGATGGAGAAGGTTTGGGAGCAGTTGATAGCCGAAAACCCGGCGTTTTCGATCGCGTTCGACGGGTACGTTGATGGCCCCCCTAACTTCTCTCGGAAGGGGCCGTTTCTAAATCTCGACCATCACAAAGGCGTAGATCGTTTGGCGACCTGCAGTACGGCGGAACAGATGCTCCTGTGCATTCAGGTCGGCCTAGCGGAAACATTTAATGTGAATGGGGAGCTGACGGCGTATATCCACGTCAATGATCCAGACCAGGATGTTTGTCTGGCTTATTGGTTGCTGAAGAATTACGATTGGGTGAAAACGATAAGCTACAATCATCCGATCCAGGAATTGGTGCGGTTTGCCGGGTTGCTCGACCGAACCGGAGGAATGTACCCGTTCGATCTGCGTTGCCGTATGCGTAAACAGATCAATTGGATCTTCTACGAATACACCAAAGCTAGAGTCCAAGGAGAGCTTGATGATATGACCGCGGATCAGATGCATGCGTTGATCGAAAAGGTCGGCGAGCGAATCACTAAGTTCGCCAAGGGCAGAGGCGGTCAACTCGACTCCGATACCCGTTACGACCTTCTCTATAAGGGCACTGGCTGGGTTATGTTCCGTGAGATTGGCGCGGATGCCCGTCACCAAGCCTGTTCTGATCATAATGTTTTGGCCTACGTCATGCTTCGCGCTTCTAGCGGTAAACATTACAATTATTCAGTCGGTAGGGTTTCGAAATTCGTACCTTTTCCGGTGAGTAATATCATTGACCGCTGTAACGCTGAAGAAAAAATCATTGAACCGACAGCAGAAATCCCGCGAGTTTGGGGAGGTTCGGAGCTGGTCAGCGCCTCTTCAAGAAGGTTTGGCAGCAAGTTGCCGCCGGAACGAGTTTTCGCGATAGCGGGGGAAGAAGTTATGAAACAAAATAATTAGACCGGCCTCTGGGGCCGGCTTTTTGTTATACTGATGTTAAATGAACACAATGCGCTGGTCCGCTCCGGAATTTGAATATCACGAGAAAACTCACGTTTGGTTTTTGATGATTTGGGGTGGGACGGCTATCGTGATCCTTTTCGCGCTTTGGCAAAGGAATTTTCTTTTCGCGGTTTTCGCGTTGCTGGCCGGGTGGCTGGTAGCGCGGTGGGGAGCGGAGCGGCCGAGAGATGTGGATTATGAATTATCGGATATTGGTCTTTCGCTGGACGGAGGTTCGGCTCATCCGTGGGGCGAATTTTCCGGTTTTGCCATTCACCGCCTGCATCACGAAGAGGAAGGTTTTTCCGAACTGGTGCTTCAACGTAAGGGACGACTGGGGACATTTTTTAAAGTCCTGATGCCTAACAGCAAAATTCAGGAAATGAGGCACGCGGTTAACCACCACTTGCCGGAAATTGAGTACGAAGATTCTTTGATAGAACATTTTTCAAGGTTAATCAGATTTTAGTTAACAATTTAAAAATCCGCCCCGATCTTATCGAGGGCGGATTTCTGTTAGTGAGTGCCGCCACAGCAGCAAGGGCCGCTGACTACGCTGCAGCCGTTGGTGCCGTCGGGATTTACAAATTCTCTGTGCGCGCTTACCAACGCGAGATCCAAATATCCGGCAATGGTACAGCAGGCGCGCAAGCCATTGGAATTATGGATGTGACTTTCCGGATGCTTTTTGATGTCTTCCAGAACTTCGTCGCGGGTGCGCGGCATGTTAGTCCTTGTCTCCTTTGCATTTGCAGGAAAATGTCGGCATCAACCAGTTCCAGAGAAAATAAACAGGGATTGCTCCGATAAGGCCGGTAGCGGCAGCAATAATAAACAGTACTACCGCCTGAATAAGCAAAGCAGCAACGACCCGCATTCGTCTCTCCTAAAAGTTCTAGGGGGAGTATGCTTGAATTTTGCGTATTTGTCTAGTAGTCTGGTGAGTATTGCCCTCGTCGGTCAAAGCCGACGCGTGGTCGGCCCTCCGACCTTAAAAGCGTCGGAGCGGTTTAAAATATTACGACGCCCTCGTCGTTCAACGGTTAGGACGCAAGATTGCGGATCTTGCAATTGAGGTTCGATTCCTCACGAGGGCACAAATTTGACTTCCTTGATACATTTTTGTATTATTCTAAGCAGTTGCTTGTGGAGGAGAGTCAAATGATGTTCATGGTG
This sequence comes from uncultured Candidatus Saccharibacteria bacterium, assembly GCA_964355005.1. GTDB lineage: Bacteria > Patescibacteriota > Minisyncoccia > UBA6257 > WO2-44-18 > JAUSKF01. The sequence goes on from CAYHBX010000042.1 coordinate 4,630, forward strand.
GTGATGCTTAGCATTGCTTGCGTGACGGCGATGATTCCGGAAGGCAAGCGTCGGCGTGACGACTAGAATAACTAAACCCCGCATTCGCCCTAATCAACGGGCAAGCGGGGCTTTTTTTATTTCGTCATTGCGAGTAATCGAAGCAATCTTACATTGTTATGTTTCGCAATCTTTTCACCCTTTCTTCTAAAGGCGGATGAGTAGAAAACAATTTCATCAAAATTGATGGCCGGAAAGGATTCACAATAAATAAATGCGCGGTGGCTTCATATTTTGGCGCGCCGATCAACGGGCGGTGCAAAGATGATTGGTGCAGTTTTTCCAGCGCGCTTGCTAAACCTTCCGGATCGCCGACGGTTTTTGCTCCGGTTTCATCGGCCAGATATTCGCGCGAACGGGAAATGGCCAGATGCAAAAGCGTGGCGATGATCGGAGTTAAAATTATTAAAACTATCGCGCCAAAGGGGTTGCCTCGGCGATTGTCATCCCGGCCGCCGGAAAAAAGCATGGCGTAATAAGCGAATTGCGCGAGATATGAAATCGCTCCGGCCAGAGTTGCCGCGATGCTGGAGATTAAAATATCTTTGTTTTGAATGTGCCCCAGTTCATGCGCCAAAACCCCTTCCAACTCTTTTTCATTAAGTAGTTGTAAAATTGCCGGCGTCACACAGACCACCGCGTGCTTTTTATTGCGTCCGGTAGCGAAAGCGTTCGGAACCGGCAGGGGAGCGATGTAGATTCTCGGTTTGGGAATTTTCATTTTCTCCGCCAACCTCGTCACTATCTTGTGTAGTAGTGAAAAGTCCTTTTCGTCGGCTTCTTTGGCCCGATAGATTGCCAAAACAATTTTGTCGGAAAACCAATAACTTCCCATATTCATCAGCGCCGAAATAATTAACGCCATTAGCGCCCCCTGATTGCCGCCAAAATAATACCCGATTCCTAAAATGAGGCCAGTCAAAGCCGCCAGGAAGATAAAAGTTTTGAATCGCATACCGCTTATTATAACAAAATCCCCGCGTATTTGCGGGGGCAGACTTTTTACGGATCAATCGTCGGGTCGGGGCCATTTTTATCATGTGGCCAGTCCTTCATCATTTCCCGGCGGTTCTTTTCCGAGTTTTTGGCCATCCGCGTGAAAAAGCGCCAAGCTCCGAGCCAGACAGCGACAAAGATCAGCAAGGGAAGCCAATATGAGAGCGTAAACATGGCAAACTCCTTTCTTTCGGAACTGCCGAGAATTTATCAAATTATCCGGTAATTGTCAAATAACACTTGTTGACTTTAAGACACTTTTAATTTACACTGCTCGCAGTTCCTAAAACCCTTTTTGAAAGGAAGTTGTCATGAAGACAGAAGAGACGTACACCGGGATCGATCCGGTGCCCGTGCCCGAAGCGAAGGTGGTGGAGAAGCCCAAGAAGTCGGTCAATTCTCACCTTGATCCGCGTTGGCTTGTCGCTGTTGGATATGGGGTTTTTGCGGCCCTTTCGCTCAAGGATCTGCCGATGGTAAAAATGCTCCAGATGATGGTGGCGTCGAAGCTCTCGATGCTGTCGATGCCGGTGGCCAAAATTCTAGTTGCGGCCGGGATGGCCGTCATTCCGGTTCTCGCCATTTACGGAGCGCTGACGATCTTCCCGAAACTGCTGGATATCGCGCAGTGTGTACTGGGCGGAGCTTGCGAAGCCATCAAGAGCATCATTGCCGGATTCGGCGTGGTGTTGAAAAACATCGGCCCGATCGCGAAGATTTGTGTTCAGATTCCTCTCC
>CAYHBX010000043.1:0-5690 GCA_964355005.1 uncultured Candidatus Saccharibacteria bacterium
TCTATAAGGAAGATGGACCCGATTACATTTATCAGCTGGAGTATGATCCTTTCGGACCTTCCTGCCTGCTATATTTCCCGAAAGATCAGATGATTGTCGAGGATTCTAAAAAATGAAGCTACCCCGCATAGGGGGGGCGTGTCCCACACATAACCTATGTGTGGGATTTTTTGACCAAAAGGCAAAAATCATTTATTATCTTCTCGGGTCATTGACGAGGAGGATACATGAAGAGATTCGCGCCGGTGACGTTGGTGGCCGTGCTGCTTTTCGGGCTTACCGGGTGCGCGGGGGATCGTGTTGGTGACCCGAATTTGTTGCCGCGACACATTTCCGTCTCGGTCGAATCGATTGAGCTGATGCGTGGAGAGGGAGAGGAAGTGCTCCACACCAAAGTTGTATTTGCGTGGCGCGGAGTTTCTAGCGCCCCTGTTTTTATAAATGGAGACCAGACGAATTCTATCTCGGTGGGCGCGGAGTTTAGCGGGGTAGAATTGGTTGATTGGGCGAGGGATGCCGCAGTCTATCGGCTACGTTATAAACCAACTAGCCGTAGCTACATGCTGCGCTTCCTTGAAGACACGAAAAAATGAAAGCGAGATGTAATCCCCGCCCCGCGCGGGGATTTTTGTTTTATCGGGTGAATTAGTTATACTTATAGCTAGAGTGGGCCCTTTTATGAGTTGCATGGACGCGCACTCACTCAACACAAATTGTATTGGAGGTCACCACATGCAACTCATCAAGGGGCGCACTTTGTCAGCTAGATGCAATTCCAAGAAAACGTAGACCTGAAGCAATACAGCCATTACAAGATCGGCGGGCCGGCCCGTTATTTTTTTGCGCCGAAAAATAAGGAAGAAATGCTTGAGGCGGTAAAAAAAGCCAGAGCGGAGAAGCTGTCCATTTTCATTTTGGGTGGCGGCACTAATTTGCTCATCAACGACAAAGGATTTAACGGATTAGTGTTGAAGCCGGAGATTCGCGATCTGAAGCGGGCAGGCAATCTGGTGCAGGTTGGGGCGGGCGTGCAAATGAGCGAATTGCTTAGCTACTTGGTTAGTCAGTCGCTATCCGGTTTTGAGTGGGCGGGCGGTTTGCCCGGAACCGTTGGCGGCGCTATTCGCGGCAACGCCGGAGCTTTCGGCGGCGAAACGAAGGATAGCGTTAAGGAAGTGGTCAGTTTGGATATTCGGGACAGCGAGCCGAACTTAGTCAAACGGAATAATCAGGCCTGCCAATTCGGCTACCGGAACAGCATTTTTAAAATGAACGATGGTCATGAAGTTATTGTGGAGGTGGAGTTTGAATTAAAGCCCGGCGATCCGGCAGAAATAAAAAAGGCGATAGATGAGAAGATAAAATACCGACATGAACGTCAGCCTTTGGAATATGGAAATATCGGCAGTATTTTTAAAAATGTGGATGTCCGCAAGGCGACACCGGAAGTTGTTGCCGCCTGCTCGCATGTCATCAAAACTGATCCGTTTCCGGTGATTCCAACGGCGCATTTGATAACCGAGGCGGGGCTGAAGAACCGGCAGATCGGTCAGGCAATGGTTTCACCAAAACACCCGAATTTTATCGTGAACCTTGGCGGCGCGACCGCGGAAGATGTCCGGCAACTGATCGCTGTGGTCAAGGAAGCCGTAAAGTCAAAATTTGGCGTGGATTTGGAAGAAGAGGTGATATATGTGGGATTCTAAAATAACCCCCCTACCCCTGTCTTTAAATGTGTATTATCTAACGATCGTCAGATAATACACATACTTTTTGATGCGTCAAAATGGACTTGACCGCCCGGTTTTTCCGTGTTAAATTGTACGCGGTTCATTGAGGAGATGGGCAGATGCCGAAGAAGCTGAAGATCAACGGAAATTCCTGGCACTACAACATTTATAGCCACATGACAAACGGTGAGATGCCAAAAGATTTGTGCAGCTACATGAAACTAGTAATGTCCGGCCTGACCCTCATCACCTTCGGTATTGCCATAACTGCCACAATGCTAGTAGTGGGTGGTATTGCGTTGTGGAAAGGATTTAGCGAGTGCCCGCTGAGTATGATCATGACTCTAAGTGGAGCGGTGGTTCTCATCGCTATTCCGTTCGGGCTAAGCAAGCTGATAGAGCTTTCGTATAGCAAGCTTTTTTCCGAAAATTCTCTAATCGGCGCATGGCTGAAAGCCAAGAAAGAAAAATATTGTCCGATGATTGAAGTGGTAGATGACGAAAAATCCAAACAGGCCTAACGGCCTGTTTTCTTATATAACTAAAGACCTCGCTTGCGCGAGGTCTTTAGTCACAAATTGATAGGGTATTTCTCAGTTCGGCTTGCGCTGAACTAGGACATACTCACAATCACTCTAATTACGAGTATACACGAGTTGACTTTAGAAGTCAAGAGGAGGTATAATCCGAATAAGTCGTATGCAATTTATTAACTTAAACGTAATCAATTTTTATGAATCAAACGATCCTCTTCGGGGGCGCTTTGTTGTTGGTAGGAACTGTTCTGGGGTATTTAGTTCGTCAGCTTCTCTCCGCCAAGCAAGCTAGTTCGGTCGAGCAAAAATCAAAGCAAATAATTTTGGAAGCCCAGGAAAAAGCGGCCGCTCTTTTGATTGAGGTAAAGAAAGAAGAGCGGGAACGTAAAATGCAGGCCGACCATTTTGAAGAGCGTTTGCGTAAAAAAGAAGAACAGCTTGATCAGCAGACTAAAGGCTTGACCGTTCAGGAAACCGAGCTGAAAAATCAGCTTCAAAAAGTTGAGGAAACCAAGCACGAATTATCCGATATGCAGATAAAGGCGGTCAGCCAGCTGGAAAAGATCTCCGGCCTGTCCGCGCAGGAAGCCAAGGTCCGGATGCTGAAAGAACTGGAAGATCAGCACCGGCATGATTTGTTGAAAAAGATCCAGGAGCTGGAAAGAGACAGGCGTGAAGAAATTGAGAAAAAAAGTTTGGACATCATCACTACCGCCATGCAGAGGTACGCCCGTTCCAATGTCGCGGACGTTACTACTACCGTTTTTACTTTGCCCAGCGAAGATTTGAAAGGAAAGATCATTGGACGCGAGGGCCGGAACATTAAAACTTTGGAACGTTTGACCGGCGCGGAATTGTTGTTGGATGAATCACCGGAAAGCATTATCATTTCTTCTTTTGATCCGTTGCGCCGCGAGACAGCTCGTCTGGCGCTGGAAAAATTGATCAAAGACGGCCGTATTCAACCGGCGAAAATTGAAGAAAAAGTTACCGAAGCGCAGGGAGAATTAGAACGCCGGATGGTGGAGATCGGGGAGCAGACCGCTTTGGATCTGGGAATCATTGATCTACCGAAAGAAATTCTGCAATTGATTGGCCGATTGCATTTCCGCACTAGCTACGGACAGAACGTTTTAGTGCACTCTCTGGAGATGGCTTATATCTCCGGCATGATCGCCGCCGAGATCGGCGCTAACGTTGACGTCGCGAAACGCGGCGCTTTGCTACATGACATCGGCAAAGCGATCAGTCACGAGGTAGAAGGAACGCACGTGAATTTGGGCCGCAAACTTTTGCAGAAATACAACATTGATCCGCGCGTCATAGCGGCAATGGAGGCGCACCATGAGGAATATCCGTTCTCCACGCCTGAATCTTATATTGTAGCGACTGCCGACATTTTATCTGCCGCTCGTCCGGGTGCGCGCCGCGATAATGTAGAAAATTATCTGAAGCGGCTGGCCGATCTGGAAAAGATCGCCGCCGGCTTTGATGGTGTTAAGCAGGTCTATGCTCTGTCGGCCGGCCGTGAGATCCGCATCTTTGTTGTGCCGGAAAAAATTGACGACTTCGGCGCTTACCAACTGGCGAAAAATGTTGCCACTAAAGTCCAATCCGAGTTAAAATTCCCAGGTGAGATCAAAGTGAACGTAATCCGGGAAACTAGGGCGGTGGAATACGCGCGCTGATAGCGCAATTTCTAATTAAGAATTTCTAATTTCTAATGAATGTGGCAATTACTAATGTCGAAGAAAGAAGGAATGTTAAGTTTGATTTAGAGGAGCGAACTGGGAAATTTGGTTCGTCGGTCATAGAGTTTGCAAGATTAATACCAAAGAACGCAGTCACCTTACCCTTAGTAAGTCAGTTAGTTCGTTCTGGAACCAGCGTAGGAGCTAATTATTGTGAGGCTGATGATGCGGAATCTAGAAACGATTTCAAGCACAAGATTGGTATTTGTAAAAAAGAAGCTCGTGAAACAAGGCATTGGTTGAAAATGATTTTAGTAGCAGAGTCATCGTTATCAAGTAAGGCCGCCCCGCTCATTCAAGAAGCCAAAGAACTTAATCTGATCTTTAATGCCATTGTAAATTCTACTAATAAGGCTAAAATAATTTAGTATTAGAAATTTGGCATTGGATATTGATTAGAAATTAGTAATTAGATATTAGAAATTAACACATGAAAATTACTATTAAATATACGGGATTAGATTCAACTTCTGCTATCCAAGCTTATATTGAAGAAGTGATCGGGGGTTTGGATAAATATTTAACGCGCTTGATTGAAAAAGGCGTGGTTGCGGCTCATGTGGAACTTGCTCGCACGACCAATCACCACAATAAGGGCGATGTTTATCACGCCGAATGCAATCTGGAATTGCCCGGTCGGATGCTCCGTTCCGAGTCAGACGGCTCCGATCCGAGAGTTTGCGTGGACGAAGTGGTTGACCGGATGAAAGCGGAAATTAAAAAGTATTCAAACATCGTCCGTCCGCAAGACTCCGGTGGCCAGAAAAAATTGCGCGAACTTCGCGGGAAGGATTAGATTCTTTAAACATTTAAACTTTTGAACTGAAAAATCCCCCTGAAAGAGGGGATTTTTGTAGGGGTTTTGTTGTTACTGAATTTCCGGTCCCGGTCCGTCGCCGGTTTCGCCGGGGAGAAGATATTCCGGCTCCGAGTCGGCGCGTTTCTTGGTGCGCTTTTCGACCAGATGTCTCAATTCCTCGAGCTTTACCGCCAGATCAGGCACTCGCTTGAATCGGCCGTCGTTATATTCGAAGTAGGGCTTAACGAATGCCGCAATTCTCGCTTGTTCTTTGGCGATCCTTTCCGGATCTTTGCTCGCGATCACTTCTTTGTTGATCGCTACTTTGTCACCAAAAATTCTTTCGAGCTCATTCCAGATCTTGTTGATCAGATCGATCTGATGCGCGTTCGGAGGTTCCACGATGGTTGCCAACATGGTGCCTTCTCCTTTCTCCGGGTCACGAAGTTACTTTCTTCATCCTGTCCCTGTCACGCGTGCCTGTCAATAAGATACGGGCTTCCCATTGGTAAGACAAAAAGAGATTTTAAAATCCCCAAGCTTTCCGGATATCCGCGAGTGTCGTTGGCGGGAAGCCGGGGAGAGTGATTTCCGCGTTATCGCGGAGTAGTCCGAGATTCCAGGCGTCTTTTAGCTGCGTGATGAAATTCGGTTCACGCGAGTCGGAGCGTGGTTCACGATATCGCGTTGTTTCATCACTGGTATAAACAGTAGCTCCGCCATCAATTCCAAAATGAATTTTCAGGAAGATCATCGGCCCTCCTTGTTAGAGTTCTGCTTGTATTATACAGATTTTTCATGATTTGTCAAACCGCCTATGGTACATTCAACTTTGAAGTGCAACACCTGTTAGCTCATAGAATACCTCATAGGG
>CAYHBX010000044.1:0-5249 GCA_964355005.1 uncultured Candidatus Saccharibacteria bacterium
GAGACAATATTAAATAGATCGTCAAAACCAAAATTCCTGCAACGATCGCGATCAAAAAAGCCAGCCAGGAAGCATAGCGGCCAAGATATATCCGAGCGAAACCCATAAAACGATCCTCGCCGGGAGTTTCTTTGACAATTTCGGCGTACATCCGATAAATACCGATATACGCGCAGACGGCCAACGCCAGATAAAAAATTCCGAGACTGAATCCGGAAAATTTAAAAAGGTAGGGCAAAGAAAAAACTCCGGCTCCGATGATCGTACCGGCCAACAAACCGAACGGCAACAAAAATGCTTTAATCTTCGTCAACATCTTGAGCGGCCAAACTTCCCATTCCTTTCATTAGTTTGTGCTCAAACAGCCACAAAAAGACCAGGATAAAAACAGTGATAGCAGTCGCGAAAATAGCGATGGAATAAAGCTTATAAGCCACCGCCATGCCAATCGCGGCAGAAACCCAAAGTCCCGCGGCGGTGGTCAGCCCACGCACTTTATTCTGCGAGGAAAGAATGGAGCCCGCGCCGATAAAACCAATACCGACGACTACCTGGGAAGCGATACGGGAAGGGTCAAAGCTGGAACCGATAAAATTTTCAAAGGCCAGCTGAGAAATGATGCTAAAAGTAGCGGCGCCGGAAGAAACTAAAGCAAAAGTTCGCATCCCAGCAGTTTTGCGGGCCAACTTACGTTCAATTCCAATCAAAGCCCCCAGCAGAGTCGCCAGGGCAATCTGCCCGAAGATCTCCAAATTTTCCGGTGAAAAAAATTGCTGCAACATTTATTCAAATATTTCGTCCCCATCTCGGACCTTGTCATCCACTTTCATGCCTACCGACTGTCCTTTTTTAGCAACGGCGATATCTTTGTGATCATACTGCATAGATCCTATTTTTTGCTCAAAATCCGTGGTTGCCCCTTTTATTTTTATAACCGCGCCCTTCTTCATCGGCTTTTTGAACTTAATGATCGCCACCTCAATGCCGCCATAAAAATGCGTAACCACCCCGATCGGCTTCTGAATTTTTACTTTAACCGCCTTAACTTTTTTCTTCGCGACTTTCTTCGATTTTTTTATAATTTTTTTCTTCATGGTATTACGTATTACTTTATAACTTTGTGATCTTTATAAACTATTTGTGATTGTTCTCTTTCTCCTTATCAATCATAACAATTATTTTCTCAATTAGCTTCTTGGGGTCGTTGTCATAGATGACCTTCCCCGGCCCGCGATGAGATTTGTCCACGATGTCTTTCAACATATCCGCCATCCCGCCCGTGCCGGTCAAAACGCCGATCGGTTTATGATCTTCAAAGGCAATAGTAAATTCATTCAGGGTTCCCATGCGCCCGCAAATGTTGATGATCGCGTCCGCGGAGCGGGTCAGTAGCAAGTTGCGGCCGGAGTAATCAAATCCGGTATAAACGATCAGATCGTGATAGTCAGTCGGCAATTTATACGCTTTAATGTGCGCCGATTCGGAGGCGGCCGGAGAAAGGCCGATAACAATTCCACCCGATTCTTTCGCGCCTTTCGCTGACCAATAAGGAATTCCGGTGGTCGCACCCGTAACTAAAACCATTCCGGCTTCAGCGATCGCTCGGCCTATTTGTTCGGCTTTTTCAAGCGCGTCTATTGCGCAATGACCAGTCTCGGCCGCTCCGGAGACGCAAATCTTATATTTAAGATGGTGACGCTGATTTAATCGTGAAGCCATTGAGAGAATATTTTAATCATAACAAAATCCCCAACTTTATGAACCTTATAACTTTACAACTTTTGTCGAACCTATAACTCAACCGTTGAGCCCGGCTCCGGAACAACGCCGTTGATCGCCAATTCATCACGCATTTTTTGCACCAGCTCCACAGCAGACTCTTCTTCGGAGTGGACTACGAAAACTTTTTCCAAATTCTGTCGCATCGGCTCAAGCCAGGAAAGTAGCTGGGGCTGATCGGCGTGCGCGGAATAAGCGCTGGCGACAACGATCCGGCAGCGCACCGGAATCTCTTCACCGAACATCTTCACCTTTTTCGCCCCATCCACCAATTGACGCCCAAGCGAACCCTCGGCTTGATAGCCGACCACCAACAAAGTGCTGTGAGGATCGGAAAGGTAGCGGCGTTCGTGATGTAGAATTCTTCCGGCATTGGACATGCCCGCTCCCGCGATAATTACTTTCGGCGGCGGCACGTCGTTGATATGTTTAGATTCTTCCACCGTCAAAGTCATCTTCATTCCCGGAAAATTGAAAATGGAGTCGCCGGATTGAATAAGTTTGCGGGTGGCTTCATCAAAATATTTATAATGTTTTTTATAAATTTCGGTCAGTTTAATGGCAAGGGGGCTGTCAATAAAAATTGGGATGCGGGGAATTCGTCCGTTTTCTGCCAATTCGTTCAATTCGAACAATAATTCCTGCGTGCGTTCCATGGCGAAAGCCGGGATCATCAGCACACCGCCGGTTTTGACGGTGTCTTCTATCATATCTTCCAAAATTCCTCGCCTTTCCTCGCGTGGCCCGTGTACGCGGTTTCCATAAGTCCCTTCAATAACGCAGTAATCAATGTCCGCCGGCGGATCATCCCGCTTGCCGATGATCGGGGCAGGAGAATTACCCAGATCACCGGAAAAAATTATTTTCTTACCCTCTGCCGCTATTTCAATGAACGCCGAACCCAAAACATGGCCGGCATTATGGAAAATTGCTCGCGCGTCTCCGACGTTTACCGATTCGCCATACTCCACTCCGGTCCAATGAGCCATCAGCTCCTCGATTTCCCGCACGCCATAAATTACCGGTTTTTTGAAACGCTCGGCTTCCTGAATAAGAATATGCTCCGAATCCAACAACAAAAGATTGGCGGCATCCTTCGCCGGGATCGTGGAATAAACCTTGCCCCGAAAACCGTCTTTGTATAACTTCGGCAAACGGCCGACGTGATCAATGTGGGGGTGAGTCACAAAAATCGCCGAAATTTCTTTCGGGTCATAAGGAAACGGCTCAAAGTTCTTTTTTTCCACATAACTGCCTCCCTGATTCAATCCGCAATCGATAAGAATTTTCTGTCCGTCGATTTCCAATAAAAAGTTTGAACCGGTCACCTGCTTCGCCGCCCCGTAAAAAGTGAGCTTCATTACTTACATTATAAATCATTCTGCCGTCATTGCGAGCGAAACGAAGCAATCTTACAAAAACATTAATGTTAGATTGCCGCAGCCTTCGGCCTCGCAATGACAAACAAAAAAATCCTCGCTGGAAAAATCCAAATGCCGCAAGAAATTGGACAAGCGTCTATTTTAAGGCTTCGAAGATAACCTCACTCATACACGGCCAGTGGTTGCGGCTTTTCAGTTCCGCGGGCAAGCCGCCGGCTTCCAGCATTTCCGCCAACTGCGCCGGCCGACGCTTGAAAGCGCGATCGTCCAGATAAAACGCGATGTGCCCTAAAATTTTCAAATACTCCGGCATCACGATATCCACCAGCCAAAAATGCCCGCCCGGCTTCAGAACTCTTTTGATCTCTCTAGTTGCTTGAACGAATTGCTCTTCGGTTAAGTGATGAAACATTATCGTGCTGATCACCAGATCAAAGCTATTATCCGGAAAGTTCAATTTTGTGGCATCCATTTCCAAAAAATTTTTTCCTGGATACCGCTTCCGACAAACTTCGAGCGCCTTTTTCTCCAAATCAATGCCGATATAATTATCGCCAAGCACTTCCGAGTACTGGCCATAACCGCATCCGACATCCAAAACTTTTCCGTTTGAAAAATTTATGGATTTCAAATACTCCGCCAAACGTGGCTGTTGATATCTAAAAAATATATTTTCTATCCAACGGGTGCTCATACATCAAACATACAACGAACAACTTACGACTGACAACCGAACAAACAAAAAAAGCCCCCGAATGGGGCTAAGCGAGACCAACGTGTCTGCTATTGCGATATTTTCCGTGATCAATCGTCATCACCGCCAGCTCTTTCATAAATTCCGGGAATTTCAACATCATATCCATCACTTTCAGCACGTCAACTCCGTCTCTGTCACCACGTTTTACCAGCCGGGACAACTTTTTCGCTTTCGTGATAATGCTTTTCGCGGCCTTTTTCTGTTCCCGAATCACCCTCTTCACCGCCGCGACATCCCTCAAAGAATACGTGCGATTCTTTCTGGACTTCACGCTTTCCTCCTATGCTTGAACCGAGGAATATTATGCCAAGAACCCCACCGAAAAGCAATATATCCGGCGGGTTCACCTCCGAGATATTTCTCTCAAAATTTTCACGACCCGCCCGCTCATTAAAGCCGTATTCCCGTGGCTCAACATTCCCAAATAAGACCGACAGCTGGCCTCATTGGGATTTTCTTTCAATCTCCGAAACATTTTTCTTTTTGTTGCCGTCCTTAAGACCCGATGATCCGGAAAATGAACCCAACCGAGAAAATCCACGCCCGAAGCGAAAGTTTTCAAAAACACCTTATCGGGATGGAGAAATAACTTAAGATTTTCTTGGAGAAAAGTTTGGACTCTAGGAGTTAGATCAATCAAAGTTTTTTTCTCGCTGGAAAGAAACAGAAAGTCATCAGCATATCGGACATATTGCCTGACTTTGAGCTTATGCTTCACGAATTGATCAAGTTGGTTCAGATAGATATTGGCGAACAGCTGGGAGGTAAGGTTGCCGAGAGGTAAGCCGAACCCGGACTTAGTGGAAAAACTATTTATCGCATTTTCCAAGAGCCAGACGATTTCCTGATCAGGGATATACGACTTCAGAATTTTGATAAGAACATCGTGATTAATGCTGTCAAAGAACTTTCTGATGTCACATTTCAAAACCCAGCAGGTTTTAGTGTGATTTTTGCTTACTTTATACGCCGTCACCCGAAAACGGTTGAGAGCGCGATGAGTGCCCTTGTTGATCCGGCAGGAAAAGGAATCGGCAAAGAAAGTTTTATCAAAGAATGGATAGAGTAGCCGGTGAATAGCATGATGGACAAGGCGATCGCGCACATCCGCTTTGTGGATTATGCGAGGTTTTGGGTCGACAATGCGGAATTGATAATATTTGCCGTGTCGATAGGTTTGGTTTGCTAATTCTTCGTGAAGCAGTAAAATATTATCAATCAAGTTAAATCCGAATTCCTGGACATCTTTTTTCCCCCGCTTCCCTTTCAGAAATTCCTGCCAGGCAACTAAAAGATTTTCAACGGAAATAATCTCATCAAAACTATGACGG
>CAYHBX010000045.1:0-5143 GCA_964355005.1 uncultured Candidatus Saccharibacteria bacterium
CCCCGTTTAGACTCACTCAACCGCGTATCCAAAACCCGCCCGATCTCGGGGATCTGATTCTGGAGCATAGACATACTCTGATCCGGCGCTTTCTCTTTCGGCTTCAGTGCAAAATAAAGAACGGCGAACCCAATGATCAACACGACAACAATGATTCCGATAGATACAAGGTCCATAACCTAATGATAGCTGTTTGCATCAAAAACAAAAAACCGAGCTTGCGCTCGGTTAGGTAAATTTTCTATTGCTAGTTCGTTCGACGCCTGGGTTTAAAAACACAAACCAAACACATGTTACCACCCCAGTTATCGTGATCATTAAACGCCCAAAGACCAAAGCACCACCTTGTATAGAGCCAGTGAAGATATGGGATACTGCGATTGTCGTACAAATCTCGTCTAACGGTTCCGGGAAACATTAAATAATAACCACGAAGTTTCTTCGGGATATTTTTCTGATGCTTCAAAACAAATTCCGCGTCAGGCTGACTAAAGTTTAAACCTATCTCCTCGGCTCTAGCCTTCATTACTACTGCTTTAATAGATTTTTCTCTACGCCCCAGAAAGGGAACCGGAATAAGGTTCCGAACCTGACGAATTGAGGTGATGCGACAAGAACCATGCTGCACAAATTTCCAGTCCTCACCAATCATTTTTCGCATCTTCGTCGCTAACTCACCGCATGGATCTTTGGAAAGTACATATTGAAGCCAGGGATCTGACGCAAGATTCGCCAGCGCTTTTGAATAATGGGGCTGTGCTACCCTCGCAGGACACGACGCTTTTGTTTTCATCAGAATCACTCCTTAAAGAAACTGCCAACAGACTACCAGATTTAATATCATGTGTCAATAGCGAAATAATTTTTGTCCCCCAACAACTCAATGATAAAATTAGCGCTAATTAAAAAACCGCCCTTTCGCCGTTGAGTAGATAGAAAGCGCAGACCTCACATCCGCGCATTCCACCCGCTCTTTAGCGATCCGGCGGCTTTTTAATTGTGTAATTACCAGTATAGCAGATGACTTTAAACCAGGTTGTGGAAAACTGCCGCGACTATCAAAATACCGGTAAAATTAGCGAAATAAGACAAAACCACAAAATACGGCAACCGAACTTCCGAAAGTCCCATCAGCGCCAGCCCCAACTCGTCCGGTAATGGCGAAGCGATGATCAGAAATCCTCCCAGCGTCATCAACGCCCTTACGTGAGGCCGGTGATAAAATCTGATCAGTTTTTTCAAGTGATACCGGGTCAGAATTTTTTCAATATCCTTTTCTTCATTATTCAGGATCACGTTGGAAATAAGCAGATCGGCCAATACTCCGCCAATCGCCCCGATCGCCGCCAGCAAAATGAACGGCTGGGTCTGGGATAGTTCGCCCAAAGCCAGCGCCGCCGGCACCGCGGTCAGCGCGGAGGTATAAAAAAGACCGGCCACGAATATCGCGATTAGAGAAAACCCCTTCGACCAACCGATGATCAGACTAAAAACGCCAAGGCGCGACAGTAAAACTGCCGCGCCTATGCCGACCGCTAATATCAGCAGATGACGAATGATCGGACTCCGCAACACTAGAGTTGATTCAAGCCCGCTTCAACGTCCTGAAATTCTTTGTCCAGATCGCCCAAATCAATGCCGTTTAACTCTTGGGCGATGGCTTCCGGAGAATCGGAAGGAGCGACTGCCGGCGTTTGTCCGACAGAGGACCAGACCAGCCAGATCGCTAAAGCAATGACGGCCAAGACAATGAGGATAGTTAGTTTTTTCATGATATTTAAGTTAATTGTTTTTATGGAGTGGTTGTGGCCGGAGTGGTTGTCGGAGTACTGGTGGCGACATCATCAGAATCGTCGTCGTCATCACGACCCTTGTCGATTTGGGCCAAAGCAACTGCCGCTTTTCTAACCGCGTCATGAGCGGCCTTCACTGCTTCGTGAATCTTTCTAAGATCCGCTTTTAGCGCGTCGTGAGCGGCCTTTACGGCGGCTCGCAATCCCACTTCGGTAGTGACGGTGATCGTATAAGTCTTACCGGCCTGCGCCTTTACCGCGACTTCCGCCGAGGCAATCGCGGCTTTAGCGGCACCAATAGCGGCGCGAACAGAAGTAACATCCAAGCCACGCTCCGCGGCCTTATCGGTCCTTCCTACGATCCGCTCCACCATATCACTCAATTTTTCCAAAACGTTCAGATAGTGGTCAGTCCGGTTTTCATTGATCTCATCCAAACGGCGATCCAACTTTTCAACGGTTTCTTTCTTTTTCTCATCCCGAACTACTTTCAAGCGCTCTTTCAGCTGTTCACGCTTGGTTTCAATTTGAGTCTTCAGGGCTTCTCGCTTGGTTTCAATTTCTTTACGAAGCATTTCTCGCTTAGCCTTCAATTCCTCTTTAGCCTTTTCTCGCAAATCCTTGATCTCGTCCTTAACTTCCGCTCGCGCTTCTTTCACCTCTCTACCGAGCTCTTTGGTTATCTTTACCGGAGCATACTGACGCTTGCCGGATGACTGACCGGTGGCCGCCTCCCGCTTGCCGGATGCCTGGCCGCTGGCTGAATCCCGCGGCGACTTAACTTCCGTGGCGGTCGTTACCTCCACCTCGGTCGACACCGTAGTCCCCAACTCTTCTCCGCGGACTAACCCCGGAGCAACGACCGTTGCCAACAAACTAACACTGACAATTAATTTTTTAATCATTTTTTGTTTTTAATTGGATCGAACCTTTTATTTATGTTTATATTTATTATATCGAACTCTTCAAAAATTCCAAAATCTTTGAAGCGGCTTGGGGCAGAAGGTCCGTCCCGTGCCCGCCTTGGTCGAAAATAACTAGTTCTTTTTCGACGTCGGCAGGCACAAAACTAACCACCCTCGTATTAACTGACGCATTACTCCCCCCATTTCTTACATCATCCTCACTTGCGAACATCAATAATTTTTGATCAGGTTGAAGCTTTGCCAGCATCGGCACGATCCGAATTCCCCGGTAGCTCTCCCCGGCCGATAAACAAACCGCTCTTTTAATTTCGGAATGATCGGCTAAATACCAAATTGCCAAATTCGCCCCGATAGACGCCCCGATCAAAATTATTTTTTTCGGTTCCGCGCCTTTTTGTTTTAGAAACTCTACCGCCGCTTCCACGTCTTTAATGCTTTGTTGATGTTCTTCATCGGAAAAAGCGTTATATCCCTCCGGCCCGCCATCGGATTGGCCATGCCCGCGCAAATCGATCGCAATACTCGCAAATCCGTTTTGAGCCGCGGATCCGGCGAACTCCCTCCAAGACTCCTTCGCCGCCGACATCATGTGGACTAAAACTAAATACCCCGCCGGCTTCTCGGCGGGATACCAATCATAAGCAATATTCACTCCATCAGAAGTAGTTAGGGTCATGAATAATGAATTAAGAATAACGAATAACGCTCGGTTCGGGAATAGAACGAACCCGTTTTCACATAATTCATAATTCTTACTTCGTAATTCGCCCCCTCCTACCAGATTTCGTAGATAACACTCACATTCACCGTAACTTCCTGCGTGCCGGGTTCAATACTCGGAACCGGAGGCAAAGCCATATCCCCTCCACGACCATAAGCCATCGCTTCCTTAGCATAGATCGGACCCGGATATCCTCCGCCATATTCATTGAAAGTAACTACCCGCTTTAAGCGAACGCCATTGTATCTGGCCATCTCTTCCGCTTTTGCCCGCGCTTCGGCAAACGCCTCCTGACGAGCTTCGTTCAGGAATTTATCCGGATCTTCAACGCTGAAACTGACGCCATTGATCTGATTGATGCCCAGCGACGGCAAACCGGCCAGCAAAGTAGCAACTTTCTGCAGATCGCGAACTTTAATGATCACCGATTGATTCAAAGTGTAGCCATCAATATAGCTAATCTGCTTTTTATCATCCCAGCGGTAATTCGGGTTCAGACTATAATCGCTGGTCTTGATATCTTTCGCGTCCACGCCTTGAGCTTTAACATAATCAATCGCCTTGGTGATCTTGGCGTTATTTTCATTCTGCAATTGCACCGGATCTTTTCCCTGCGCCACCACCGAGAAAGAAAGGGTCGCCAAATCCGGCGCCACTACCGCCTTTCCGTCAGCGGAAATACTGATCGTGCGGGCAGGATACAAAGCCGAACTCTGCTTCCAGACCGCTTTCCCGGCTACCAATAAAAACAAACCGAGAACGACCAAAACTATATTCAGAATGACCCAGAACCAGGACTTATGTTGTTCAAATTTATTTGGCATGTTCCTTAATTTTTAATTACTAATTACTAATTTCTAAACAAATTCAAAATTCTAATTTTACAAATTTTAAATTATTCAGTATTTCGCGGCGATTTTAACGATTTCCTTTATTTCTTCGCCGCGCAGGCTGGCTCCCCCGACTAGGGCGCCTTCAATTTCATTATATTTCAAAAATTCTTCCGCGTTAGCCGCCTTTACCGATCCTCCATATATACAGCGAACCTTCAGATTCAATCTTCCTGCCGTCTCTTGAATTAATTTTACCATTTTCAGCATATTCTCCGGCGTGTCCGGATTTCCCGTTCCGATCGCCCAGATCGGTTCATAAGCAACGATAATCTCAGACGTAATACCGGCAATGCGGGAGAGTCCGATTCGCACTTCCTGTTCTATGACTTCCACCGCTTTATTTTTATCCTTCTGCTCGCGGGTCTCGCCGACACACAAGATCGGGATCAGTCCATCTTTAACCGCCGCGGCCACTTTTTTCGCCACCATCTCATCCGTCTCGCCTAAGTTCATACGACGTTCGGAGTGCCCGATTATTACATATTCAACGCAAAGCCCCTTCAACTGCGTGCCGGAAACTTCACCGGTATAAGCGCCCGATTCTTCCCAAAACAAGTCCTGCGCGCCCAGCTTCGCCTTCTTTATAATAGAAGCAACGAATTCCAGAAACGGAAACGGCGGGGCAATCACTAATCCTTTAACGTCACTTTCCTTGGCCAGCTTTTTGGCATCCGCGGAACTGCTCGGGTTTAATTTCCAATTCGCGATGATGATTTTTGACATAGATTAATTATAGCAATTAAACAAAAAACGCCCCATCGGGCATTTTTTGTTTAATGTTGCGGAGGCCGGAATTGCACCGACGATCTT
>CAYHBX010000046.1:0-4999 GCA_964355005.1 uncultured Candidatus Saccharibacteria bacterium
GGATTCGAATCCCCGATGCCAATTCTGGCATACCTGTTTTCCCGCACATAGCGGAGGGTGGAGGATTCGAACCTCCGATGCCATCTCTGGCATACCGCATTTCAAGTGCGGCGCGTTAGACCACTCTGCCAACCCTCCATTGACTAACAGTATTATAAATTGTTTTAGTGATAATTTCAAACAAAAACCCCGTGTTGAGCGGGGCTTACCAAAATCTTATTTCAAGATGAGAGTTGATGAATTTTTTATCAATATCCGCCGGCAGGATCCCAAAATGTTTTTTGAATTCTTCGTTCAGGGCGGCAATTAATATTTTTGTATCCGGCGCAATCGTTTCCGGTTTCTCGGTCAGAACGTAGGCGTTAATTTCATCATTGTGAACGCTCTCGTCGTAGTTTGATTCGTCCAGGAATTTTTTGAATTTGGCGACCCGATCTTTCAGATCTCCCCGTTCCAAACATTCGATCGTTTTCACCACATCCGCCGCGTAGTCGGGAAAACAGTAAAATAGTCCGTGGATCAACTCGTGAAGCATGTCCGTCCCGTTTCTTTTTGATGCTTGCACGGCTATGATGTAAAACTGTCCCAGATCGTTCGCGAATATCCGCAAGAACCTCTTTTCATCTTTGGTCAGCGGATTGAAGCGCCCGGCGTAAAAAGGCGTCAGCGCCTCCGAGGGGATGTTAAATCCCACTCAATCTTTATGATAGCTTGTGCCGTGTTCTTTAGAATACCAGCGATTGAATTCCATCCGCGAGAATATTTTGCCCCGGAATTTAGGTGATTCGTAGAATTCTTGGAATCGCATGAGCGTCCGGGACATTCTTTCTCGTTTTTTGAACAAAAGCAGAAAGATCCTCTTTGGTTTCAAAGGGCACTCCCTTACTAAGACTTTTTGAATTTAAGGCATCACTATCCATTATGCAAACAAAATCCCCGCGCGGCTATTGTGTTCGCGCGGCTGATGTTTATAATAGAAACAGCTTTTTAATTGGAGGCGGGCAATGCCGAAGCCGGAATTGTTCCAAAAAATAAAGTCTCGGGTGGATAATACCGTAAAGTTCGTTTTTCTTTCGGAAGGACAGATCATTGAATTCAGCTATATCGACAAGAATGACGGAAAGGACATCATTTGCGTTCCGACCCAAACGGGTTGTCTGATGGGGTGCAAGTTTTGTTTCCTTTCGGACTATGATCTCGCGGTAAGAAATTTGGACGCAGCGGAGATCTCTTCCGGCGTGAATTATGTGATCACAGATTTGGGACTTCTGGAAAGAAGGCAACCGAATCGGGTTCTTCTTGTTTCCTACATGGGATGCGGCGAACCGCTTTGTAATTTGCGCGGGGTTATTGAATCGTGTGTTCAAATTCGGAGCCGGTACTCCGGGGTGTACGGAGTGGTGCGTTTCGCGATCGCTTCGCTGATCCCTAATTTGAAAGCGATGGACGAGTTGATCGGCCGGGTAAGTGATAATCAGCTTCTTTTCAAATTTCATTTGTCCCTTCATTCTCCGGATGAGGAAGTGCGCAAAGACATCGCGCCGGCGGCGCGAGACATCAAAGAGAGCGTAGCTCTCGTCGAGCGCTTTATCCGTCAGACCGGCAACTCGGCGGAGGTTCACTATACATTGATGGACGGCATCAACGATCGAGAAGAAGATCTGCGCGGGCTGATCCAGCTTCTCAAAGGTAGAGGAATCCCGATCAAATTTCTGCTCTACAATGAGAAGCCGTCGGTTGATTTCAAGCGTTCGGAACAAGTTCAAAGATTTAGAAGTGAGCTGGAGAAAGAGGGGATTGCAACTGAAGATTACCATCCGCCGGGATGGGACATCGGAAGTAGCTGCGGACAGTTTCTGATGGAATACTACGCGAAATTTAACAGCAAAAAGAGCCCCTAAGGGCTCTTTTCTATTAGCTCATATCTATTGTGAATTCATGGCCGCAGTTGGGGCATTTGTAGGCCACGATCGAACCGTCATATTCCGGATAAGTCTCCTTGGCGTCGTCGTGAGTGATTACTTCCTTTCCAATTTTCGGCGGAACTTTATTCCAGGGATTTTCTTTCGTGCAGTGAATTTCAATAGGCCGATCGTTGCTTGGTTTATCAGCCATATCAGCAGTCGTTACTTGGAGATTCTTTTTTATCAATCACGGAATCTTTTTCCCAGGGGGCTTCGATCCACACATCCAGACTTTCTTTTTCTCGGATCCAAATTGCCGGTTCGATCGGACACTCTTTCAGCTTAAACCAGGTGGCGAGAGTGAACCCGGCCTCAATGTATTTTTGGGCGGTCTTTCCGCTATCAATAAAATCATCGAGGATCAGTACGCTGCTCACCCATTCCTTCGCCTGTTTTTCGATCTCTTCATCGGCGAGACCATGCGCGCGGCCGGATCTGATTATTTCAGCCAGGGTTGTCAGGGGATCGATCTGGAGAATTAGCAGACCCAGCAAGTGATGCAGCCGATGAATCATTGTATAGGCCCCATTAACGATTCCATAGAGGAATTTTATGTTTGAGTGATGGGTTCGCACGGCACGGCTGATATTGTACATATCCGAATCAAAGATCTCGTAAGAATAAGGGATCCTTCTGGCGTTTTCGGGTGGACGAACCATAGGCCATTCCTCTCGATGAGCTGGCCTAAACATATGATAAAATTAAGGTAGTGTCCAATTTGTTGATCGGGTATTAGAAATTAGCACTTAGAAATTCCACCTATTATGACCATCACTAAAGACATACTCCAGCGTTCTTTCTGGGCCCTGCCGATCGGGGAGGTTTTGGATATTCTGGAGACTACCCGGGATGGTTTGTCCGGAGATGAAGCAAAAGAGCGGCGTCAGCTTTTCGGCAGAAATGAACTTCCTAAAAAAACGCGTCTTTCGGCTCTTAGAATATTTTTTAGCCAGTTCAAGAGTCCGTTGCTGATCCTGTTGTTGGCTGCCAGCGGCATCACTTTGTTTTTGAAGGACTGGAAGGACGCCGGCGTGATCCTGGTGGTGGTAGCGGCGAATATCATTCTTGGATTTTATCAGGAGAATAAAGCCGAAGCGGCCCTGTCCCATTTAAAAACATACATCATAGAGAAAACCAGGGTTTTCCGGGACGGTCAGGAGATGGGCGCCGAAGCTTCGCAGTTGGTGCCGGGTGATATCATACATCTGGCGCAGGGCGACCGGGTGCCGGCTGATTGCCGGCTTGTTTATATAAATGATCTTGTTATTGATGAAGCGATCCTGACCGGCGAGTCTTTGCCGGTCGCTAAAACTACCGAACCATCCAGCTTCAAAGCGGTTTTAGCAGATAGAAAATCCATGGCTTTCAGCGGCACGTTGGTTGTTCAGGGGTTTGCTAACGCAGTGGTTTGCGGAACCGGGCAGGCGAGCGAATTGGGGCGTATTGCTAGCTTTGTAGCGGCCAGCGAAAAAGAAACCACGCCCCTGCAGAGAGCGATCTTATCTTTCAGCTTGAAAACGAGCGCGATCCTGCTGGCAATGACCCTATTTGTGTTCTTCTTGGGTATCCAGTCCGGTCGCCCAGCAATTGAAATGTTCTTGATAGCGGTAGCGATCGCCGTAGCGGCCGTTCCCGAAGGATTGCCGGTCGCGCTGACGGTTATTCTGGCGATCGGGGTTCAGCGGTTGGCGAAGAGAAATGGGGTTGTCAGAAAATTGCTGGCGGCGGAAACCCTGGGAAATACTTCCGTGATCTTGACTGATAAAACCGGTACTTTGACCGAAGCGAAGATGGAGCTGTCAAAGATAATTTCTTTTGATAACGTCAGCGCCGAAGAGGAGATTTTGAAATCGGCGATCCTGAATACCGACGTGGTGGTGGAAAATTTTCGCGAGCATTATTCCAAGTGGAGGGTTATTGGCCGGCCGCTTGAGGTGGCTTTGGTCAAGGCGGCCGCGCGGGTAGGAATTCTTTTGCATGAAGCGAAGAGGAAGAGCGAGATCCTTGATTATTTACCATTTACTTCCCGCAGTAAATATTCTGCCTCGCTGATCCAAGCTGTGGGTGGGCCGCTGGCTCTTAATGTTTTTGGAGCTCCCGATATTTTACTGAAACACTGTGATCTGCCGGATGACCAACGCGGTAAATTTTTGAAAGAGATAGACAAAATGGCGGCCAGCGGGGAGCGCGTTCTTGGGCTGGCGGTAAAGAACATCAGCGCGGAAAAGGAATTTTCTTTACGCGATAAATCCAATTTCCAAAATTTGAAGTTCGTCGGGACAATTTCTTTCCGGGATCCGGTCCGATTAAGCGCCAAAGACGCTATTCAAAAAGTTCGTCAGGCGGGCATTCGTACGATCATTGTTACCGGTGATCACCGCGGCACCGCTGAAGCGGTAGCGGAAGAGATCGGTATGCACGTCGATCCAGACGAAGTGATCGATGGCGTGGAGCTTGATTCTTTGTCGGACATTTCCCTGAAAAGCCGGCTGTCGGTGATCAAGATCGTCGCACGGGTTAGTCCGGAGGGGAAATTGCGGATCGCTAAAATGTTCAAGGAGATGGGTGAGGTGGTGGCGATGACCGGTGACGGCATTAATGATGCCGCCAGTCTAAAAGAGGCGGATATTGGCGTGGCGATGGGATCGGGGACTGATGTAGCTAAGGATGTTTCCGATCTGGTTCTGCTGGATGACAATTTCGCGACAATTGTGGCCGCCGTGGAGGAGGGCCGCCGGATACTTGAGAATATCCGGAAGGTGATCGTTTATCTGACCACTTCTTTATTCGGAGAGTTGATCTTGATCGGAGGCGCGATCTTGGCGGGGATGGCTTTGCCCCTTACTGCCATCCAGATCCTGTTCGTGAACTTTATCGCCGATACTTTTCCGGCGCTGGCGTTGGCCTTTGAAAATCATCAGGACTATTTGATGCACCGGCGAAAAAAGAAAACAACCACTCTTTTTGACAAAGAAATGGCCTTGCTTACTTTATTGGTTGGCGTACCCACCAGTTTGTTGTTCTTTGTCCTTTAT
>CAYHBX010000047.1:0-4923 GCA_964355005.1 uncultured Candidatus Saccharibacteria bacterium
AATTATACTGTTGATTGTTTTTCCACCGGGACCGATCACCAAACCGATCTTTTCCGGATTAATGTCCAATCGCAAAATAACCGGCGCGTATTGGGAAATTTCTTTGCGCGGTTTATCGATCGCTTTATTCATCACCTTCAAAATCTCCAGCCGGGCTTTTTTCGCCTGCGCCAAACCGTCTATCAGCATCTGATTAGTCAAACCATCTATCTTTACATCCATCTGAACGGCGCGAACGCCATCCGCCGAACCAGCCACTTTAAAATCCATATCACCGTAGTGATCCTCCGGACCCTGAATATCGGTCAGCACTTTGTATGCCGGTTGTTTGTCGTTAGTCGTTGGTCGTGTGTCCACCATCATCCCCATCGCAATACCCGCTACGGATTTTTTGATTGGCACGCCCGCGTCCATCAGAGAAAGCACGGCGCCGCAGGTGGTCGCCTGGGAAGAAGAACCGTTAGACGACAGAATTTCCGAAACTACGCGGATAACATAAGGAAATTCATCTTCAGATGGGATCAAATTTTTCACCGCTTTTTCCGCCAACGATCCATGCCCGATCTCACGCCGTCCGGGAGCGCCCACGCGGCCGGTTTCGCCGGTAGAATACGGGGGGAAATTGTAATGAAGCATAAAACGACGCTCGTTCATGCCACGCATACTCTCCATTAGTTGTTCCTGTCCCGGAGGGGCGATAGTGGTGGTCACCAAAGCTTGAGTTTCGCCGCGGACGAATAAAGCGGAACCGTGAACTCTCGGCAACAAACCCACTTCGGCGTGCAGATCCCGGATCTCGTCCAACTTGCGGCCGTCCGGCCGGGTCTCCGATTCAATAATTTTTTTGTGGACCAATTCATCGGTAACCGTTTCAAAAATATGATTGGCCAACATCAGGTCTTTTTCGTGAACCCCGACTTCAACGTCGGGGCGCGCCTCCAGCAAAGCTTTCAGACCATCCTGAACCTCCGCCAATTTTCGGTGCTGTTCGGTCTTGTTTTTGGTATACATCGCCTTCTCCAATTTCCCGTCAAGCAAATAATCATGAACGGTCTTGACCAATTTCTCGTCCGGCTCGGACATTTGGACGTTAGATTTCGGCTTGCCAATCTCTTTAGCTATTCCCTTTTGCCATTTGATGAGATTCGCTATTTCTTTTTGCGCCAGATCATAAGCCTTCGCGATCTCCGATTCATCGGCATCCACGCCTTCCAGCTCGATCATGTTGATCTTATCGGCGGTTCCGGAGACAAAGCTCAAAAATCCCTTGTCGGCAGGCCAGACTTTTTTAATATCGGAAGTCTTCGCGTTAAAAGTAAGTTTATTGCCGTCAAAAAGCATTTTCACGCCCGCTACCGGTCCATTCCAGGGAATGTCCGATATCGCCAAAGCGGTAGAGGCGGTCATCAAGGTGATGAATTCTAAATCGCTCTCGCCATCAACTTCCAAAATAGTAACCACTACCTGCGCGTCACGACGCAACCGATGATCAAAAAGCGGCCGGATAGTGCGGTCAATCATTCGGCCTGACAAAATCGCATCTTCACCGGGACGCCCTTCGCGGCGCACAAACCGGCTACCCAAAATTTTCCCAGCGGCATAAAAACGCTCTTCGTAATCTACCGACAACGGAAAATAATCGATATCGCGGTCTTCCGAACCCATTACTGCCGTCACTAACACGGTATTACCGCCATATTTTCCGATGACTGCTCCGTTGGCCTGATGCGCCAACTGCGAAATTTCCAGGCTCAAGTCCTGGCCCGCGAACTCCATTTTAAATTGTTTTCTTTTTAAATCCATTAAATTAGTTTATAAAGTTTGTAATGTTCTAAAGTTTGTAAAGTTCAATGTACTTTATGAACCTTATAACTTTAAGAACTTTCTATTTCCGAATCAATGCTCTCGGAATATCTTCAACGGCGATGAACCGGTCGGCGTTTTCTTTCATTTCCGTTTTAGTGGTCCGGCTAAAAGCGGAAACTTCTACCACCCTTCCCTGTCCCCATTTCAGATAATCAACCAGCGGCAAGAAATCTCCATCGCCGGTCACTAGCACCACGGCATCCAAAAATCCGGACATCCGGATGGCGTCCACCGCCATGCCGACATCCCAATCCGCTTTTTTCATACCGCCGGGATAGACCTGGATGTCTTTTACCCGTAATTCAATGCCGGCCTGCTTCAGCGCGTCAAAAAACGCCGCTTCGCCCATAGGCTGGTTTTGGTGGCTACGGCCGAGGGCTTCGCCGGTCGGCTGACCGTGGCCAACCGCTTCTCCTTCCAAGGCTTCGGTTTTTACCACATACGCAATGGCGCGGATCAATTTCCGGCCCGCCACCAAATGTTTTACTAACTCTTTATAATTGACCCGAGATTTATATAAATTTTTCGCGGAATGATAGAGATTTTGGACATCAATAAAAATACCGACACGTTGCTCCTTATTTATCATAGATTTGAATTGCAACTTCTGACTGACGACTCATAATAACTGACGACATTGGACCAACAACTCATGACGTGGGCGAACCTCAAGTCCTTTATCGTAAGTCGTCCGTCGTTTGTCACCTCGTCGTTAGTCATTAGTCGTTTGTTACTTCTTGAGTCCCAATTTTTTAATTACGCTGTTATACGTTTTGTTATCGGTCTTCTCCAGATAGCTCAACAGGCGGCGGCGCTTGCCAACCATCTTCAAAAGTCCGCGGCGGGAATGGTTGTCCTTCGGGTGCTTTTTCAAGTGACCCGTCAACTCTTCTACCTGCTTGGAAAGCAAGCCGATTTGCACCGCGGCCGAACCGGTGTCGGTATCATGCGCGCCATGCTCCTTCATTACTATTTTCTTTTTTCTTGAGGTCAACATGTTTGTATTTTATCTGATTTACTTACGACTTACAACTTAAGACTTTTGCATTCCATCGTTAGTCGTTCGTCGTTAGTTCTTCTTCAGTTTCAAAATAATCCTCTTCTCCGCCGGCTTCACGGAGTCAATCTTGAAAGTATAGGATTTCCCAACTTCAATTTGCTTTTTCATTTCATCAATACTTCCGAATTCGGAAACGTGAATCAATCCCTGAATATCGGAGTCTAGGCCGACAAAAGCGCCAAACGGATTGAACCGCAAAATTGTTCCGGAATATTCCTCGCCGGCTTTGTATTTCTCTTCCACTTTGTCCCACGGATTCGGTTTCAGAGCCTTCAAAGAAAGCGAAACCCGGCCGTCTTTTATCTCAACGATCTTGGCTTTGACCGACTCGCCGACTTTCACCACTTCTTTCGGATTTTCTATCAAGCGGTGGTCCAGCTCGGAAATGTGGATGAGGCCTTCAATGCTCGGATTATCGGTGAATTGGAAGAAAGCTCCGAAATCAGCCACGCCGCCGATCACGCCGTCCACGATATCGCCTACTTTATATTTATTCAGTAATTCTTTGACGTTCTCGTTTACAATTTCCCTCTCGGATAAAATTAATTTGTTGTTGCGGGGATTAACGTCAATAATTTTGGCCTTCATTTCCATGCCGACCAACTTTTTCAACTCTTCTAAAATTTTTGCTTTGTCGCCATCGTCAACTTTCGGGAAGTGAGAAGAAGCCAACTGGGAAACCGGCAAGAAAGCTTTCAAGCTGTTCAGTTCGGTCATCAAACCGCCGGAATTGGCTCCGGTAATTTTAATATCAATGACGTCGCCTTTTTCTTTCAGCTCTTTAACTTCCTGCCAAGACCGCTGTTTGCCGACTTCCCGCAAAGAAAGTTCCACATAACCGTCTTCGTTTTCTATATCAATAATTTTTCCGGTGATCACGTCGCCCGGTTTAGCTTCTTTCAAAACTTCCTGCGCGTTCATCAGTTCAATTCCGTAAACTATGCCGGTGCCGAACGCGCCCATATCCAAATAGGCCGCCTTCGGGGTCTTTTTGATAAATTTTCCATCCACTAAATCTCCTTGCTTGAAAATAGAAACCACATTGGACTCACTCTTTAAAAGCTGTGCCAACTGGGAGTTGTTTTTATTAACAGAAATCATTGTGTAGAAATATACCAAACTGCCCCCAAAAAGGCAAATATAGGACTGGCGAGTTCAAGAATCTAACGCAACGATCGGATTGAGATAAAATATTCCTATTTTATCAGCCTCCGGGACGTTTTGTTCTCTGAATTTCTAGAGCCGATACCCTAACATCATTCAACGTACCCTGTTCGATCTGTACTCGTAATACATTCTGAACAACAAAGTATTCCTCAGAGCTGTTTTTAATAAACAAGTCGAAAAAAACTGCATAATCACCGTCTACTTTATTGTTTATCAAAAATTTTAACCTAGGATATTCGAGAATCGGAAATGCATAATTACTCTTTGGCATTAAGCGCATAGGCTTTATACGAATTAGCTCTGAGTCATCTTTTATGGCTTCGAGATAAAATATTGTTTCGCCATTGTTTTCCACAACTAAGTTTTTATTTTCCCCGTCATAATGAAGGTCAACTAGTGGCCTTAAATTAAAATCAATTAGCTTTTGATTAATATTGTTCTGCGTAAAACCAATAATGACTGCGAAAATCACAGCAGTTACCGTTGCTACGGCTGTAATCCAAACAGCTAAGCCGTCTTTTAAAAACCAGGCTTTCATCAAATCGATCCAATTTTACCACACCAAAAATTTTCCGGCAAAGTTATTTTTGATCGGAGATATAAACTACTCCATCAAGCAGGAACGGCTCCACCACCGAAATCGTGTCCACCATTTGAACTTCCACCACTTCCGGCCGCTCGACGCTTTTAGCGATTTTCTCCAACTCCTCAATAAATTTTAATAATTTCATAATCCGATTATTGATCGGATTCGGGAAAAGATCAAAGTGGGCTAAATAGGTTCAACAAGTAAGTGCAACACTTTGAGATAATCAAAGTGTATGAAATAT
>CAYHBX010000048.1:0-4753 GCA_964355005.1 uncultured Candidatus Saccharibacteria bacterium
GACTCGCGCCTCGGCAATGCGAATGCCGCGTAATACCACTTTACTATGGGCCCTTTCGTATCAAATCTTAAGGTTTTTGACTGAAAATTAAAAGCCCCCTTAGTTTCCGAAACAAAGTGAGCGAGATTTTTGCATAATTCCGAACTCGATTCCGAGACGTAGCCCCGTGCGAGCAGCAATTTTTTCGGGAACGAAGTGTCCCTTTAGGGCCGGAAAAATTGCGTTACCTGCCTACCGGTAGGCAGGAGCGAGACGCGGTTGGTCGCCGAAGGTCGAGTGAGGAGTTAGGCAAAGGTCGAGGCGAGCCCTTCCATTTTGGATAAATCTATGCTATAATCCGGCACGTGGCCACGGGGGCCATTTTTATTGGCAGACTATCGTTTTTCTTAGCGTGTTATACTACTTAATAAGGGAGGCTTCGAAAACCGTCCCAAAATGAGCTTAATTAGGCTCAAATTGAGCCTAATCCGGGCATTAAGAAACCAAAAGACCACTTATTCGTTATATATGCTAGAGGGGGAAGTAAAAATCATTAAGCAGGCCAAAAGCGGCGATCAAGCCAGCTTTGGGGCTCTTTACGACCACTACATAACGCCTATTTATCGTTTTGTGATGGTCAAGACGAACCACAAGCCGGACGCCGAAGACCTGACCCATGAAGTCTTTCTCTCTGCTTGGCAGAACCTGAAAAAATACAAATTTCAGGGGTTTCCCTTTTCCAGCTGGTTGTACCAGATCGCCAGGAATAAGGTCATTGATTATTACCGGACCAAGAAGATGCATTACAGCATTGATGATGTTGATGAGAATCTTTTTGAGATAGTCGGCACTCTGGAGCGGGGACTGGATAGGTCTATCGCCCTGGAATCGGTCAAAACGGCCTTGTCCGAACTTAGTCCCGATCAGCAGGACGTAATCGTGATGAAGTTCATTGAAGATCTTTCAAACGAGGAAATTTCTAAAGTCATGGGCAAGAGCGACGGAGCGATCCGTTTGCTTCAGCACCGGGCGGTTAATAATTTAAAAGCAAAACTATGGAAGACCAACTCCTAAAAATTTTAAAATCGCTTAAATCTATATCTCCCGACACGGAGTTTCTTTCCCGTTCCCGAAATTTGATTCTTTCCACTTCGCAAAAACAGACCGGCGGCTGGTTTATTTTCCGCGGTAGCGTGATGCAGAGCATCAAGCTGGGAGCGGCCATGACCTTGGCCAGCGCCCTTCTTTTCATAATTCTCGGCGGCGTTTCATTCTTCAATGTCCGCAATCTTTCTCCGGTAATGCTTTCCAGCATCAACGAAGAAAATATCGCCGCGGAAGCCGATAAGCTGGATTTCAATATTCAATTGGGACAGCTTGAGTACGATGTTACGGACGAAAAAGAGATCGGCGCCAAACTGGACGATCTTTTGAAAAACATCAGTCTATGATCTCTATAGGTTTGAAAATCAGATTGGCGGCCGCAACAGTAGCCGCCATAACTTTACTTGGAGCGGCTGCTCCGGCCCTGGCTCAATCGGAGGCGGTTAAAGAGGCTGTCAAAGACCTGGAGCAGAGCGAAATCCTTTCTCCAAAAGAAACCCTGCTGGGAGTGGTTAGTGTTTTGCGTCTGCAGATCGGCGAGTTGGATAAAGGTTTGAGCGTTTTGCGCGGCCTGAACAACGACCAATTGGAAGAACGGGCCGATTTTTACGCTTTCCTGGAGGAAGCGGAGGAATTTTTACTGGCGGTGGAATTAGGCGCCGAGACGGGCGACGTGAAATTGCTCGCGGAAGAATTGCAGAACTGGCGGGACGAGATTCTGGATCCGCGCTCCGAGCAGATCATAAACTTTATTCTGGTTTTCCAGACCAAGGCGATTTTGCGCACCGCCGATATCCGTTACTTGAAGATCCGTTCTGACATTGCCCGTCTGGAAGATTTGGAAATACTCACTGGCCCGAAGGCGCAGAATCTTTTGAAGGAGGCCCTTTTGCTCCTGACCGGCGCCCGTGAGTTGGTAGAAAAAGCCGAAGCGAATTACTATGACGCCGAAGCCCAAGGGGCGGATGTCCGTAAGTTGGTCAATGGCGCGATCTTGAAAATTAAGCTGGCCTACAAAAAATTTATTGAAATTAGTAAGTTGGCGTTGTCCGCTCGTTAGCGCCGACGCTATTGGTCGGAGAGCCGACCCTCCCCGACGTAACAGTCGGGGTGCGCGGCGGCTTTGTTTTTTGTTAGCTCCGACGCATTCCCCGGCGGTACCGTCGGGGTTCCGGTCGGAGAGCCGACCCCTGGCGTCGGCTTCATTGCGAACAACATCCTTACAAACTGGAGTTTGTAAGGATGTTGTGTGGCAATCTTACCTTTCGCTGGCAAATCGAATAAGTTAATATATACTTATATTATTAATATAAGGTCGTTCATAAATTAAAATAAAAAAATGAAAAGAGAAGGATTAGTTGAGGCAGTAATGAAGGCGGCGGGCATTGAAACCAAAAAGGCCGCGCAAGAAGCAGTGAATGCCGTTTTTGACGCGATCATGAAATCACTGGGTCGCGGCGAAGAGGTCGGCGTAACCGGCTTCGGAACTTTCAAAGTTGTTAAGACCAAGGCTCGCATGGGTGTAAATCCGAAAACGGGGGCCAAACTTCAGATCCCGGCCGGCACCAAGCCGAAATTCAAAGCCGGAAAAGAATTGAAGGATGCGGTGAAATAAGTAGTTAGTGGCAGGTAGTAAGTAGTAGGCAGTGGGCGATAACAAAAATCCATCCTGTGAGGGGATGGATTTTTGTTTGCCCTTAGCTAGCCGAAGGGTTTGATACCTTGATGATATTGGTTTATTATCTTCCTAGTTCATTGGAGGGTCGGCGCTATGAATCCGTTCAAGCAATTGACTGATCTGCGCGCAGAACGAGCAGTTCTCCGTTCTCTTAAAAGCGGGCGACCAAGAAAATTCAATTTAGTACTCACAGAGCTTTATCGTGAATTTTCTCACGTCTATCATCCGCAGCTTGAAGCTGCTATAGCGGATGCCTTCTGGCGGTTGCGAACTATGGGGTTGGTTAGGCTTAACAATAATCGTAAATACCAGCTAGTGAAGTCGAGAAAATAGTCCGCCCTCGGGCGGATTTTTTGTTGCGCAAGGCCATTTATTGAGTTATTATCCCCATCAGTTCCTACAAGGAGGTAGTCATGCGTAAATTCGCTCTGTTGGTCGTTGTTCTATCGGTGTTCGTTGTTTCCGGCTGTTCCGTCTCGCCCGTTGAAAAGCAGTGGGGCATGGCAGACAATGGCATTGGCTACGTTCAGGAAGTTCTAGAAGTAGATGATGAATACGGCACAGACATTTATGTATTTGTCATTTCTTACGGTGGCAAGGAGAGTGAGCCCTTCCGTACTTATGATGATAGATTCTTATATTTGCGACCCGGCGATGAAGTGCATATGAGGTTGTCTAACTACAATTCAAGTCAGGGCAGTGTGACTCATGCCAGGTATTGGGCTTACAATACCAAAATTGATGCAATTTATGGTAGACGAATTTCATTCGGAATAGATTTTAAGAAATGGTCCGCCCCCTAGGCGGATTTTTCTTGCGCAAAAACAGTTTTTGAGTTATTATTCCCACCAGTTCCTAACAGGAGGTAGCCGTGAAGAAGTTCGCCACGCTATTCGTCTTCGTGCTGTCATTTGGGTTAACGGGGTGCGTTTCTTCCGGAAATACCTGGAGCAAAGGGCTCAAGGACAACCGGGAAGCAGGCGTTTGCGGGAAAGAGATCGCCCAGGTTTTGTCTCCGGATAATCCCGGCACGACACAGCTGGAGTACCGCATCCAACTCACCTGGCATGACGTCGAGCGTGGCACTCGACCGGTGTGCTGGTCGGTCGTCAGCGAAAAGACTTTCGAGGCACTCAACTTCAACAATAAAGTCGTTCTCGTGCCCTGCATGCCCGGTCAACTGGATGGTCACGTGACTGTAAAATATATGTGGGTGGATGATCGGACGTGCGAGATCAACGAAGTTAAATACGAATTCGATCTTCCGGGGGATTGGCCTGGCCGGAGAAAGTGAATCATCAAGCCCTGCGTTGCGGGGCTTTTCATTTGACTTAAAGCGCGAGACACATCATTATTTTGCTAGTTTCGTTGAGAGGTGGGGTCATGCGTAAAATCGCTTTGTCGATGTTGGTTGCCGCGCTGTCGCTCGGATTTGTGGGATGCGCCGGTAGCCTTTTCAAGAATCCGTGGAACATGCCCGATCCTGATCAGGCGACGGTTGCTGAAGTTTGGATCGGTGACGAAAATGAAGAAGGCCGGAGTGTCGGATCTTATGTCGTAGTGCTTGAGCAGAGGGATCGTTTTGTGATTGTGGTCGTTGATAAAGCCACCTTTGAGTCTGTTCACGAGGGTGACAAGGTGGAGATCGAATTGATATCCGTTACTTCTACCGAAGATAACAGGTACATCCTCGAGGTCGAGTATTGCTGGCACGTTGGCAAGCAGGATTTTCAGGTCATTTTTAAGTGGGACGCGACAAAGCGCCCGGTCCGACCCGGTTCTGATTCCGATAAGTCTTAGCTCTCCGTCCCACACTATGTGTGGGATTTTTTTGGACAAAGCCGCGATTTTTCGCTAATATCTACTCAGTTCTCTTGGAGTACCCCATGAAACAGCTGATGCTGTTGTCGATCATTCTGTTGTCCGGTTGTCAGCCACAGACGGTGCGCGAGGAGCCGAAGCAGACGATAATAGAGGAGCCGTTTGATCCGG
>CAYHBX010000049.1:0-4119 GCA_964355005.1 uncultured Candidatus Saccharibacteria bacterium
GAGCAATAATTTTTCGCCATGATTAATTACAATTACGACAAGCTACAAGGCGTTTTAAATTCGCGTTTTTGGGTGTAGTATTGATTTGTTATTGTGGTCGAGGTTGTATGCCGGAAAGACCGGAAGACATTGATAAGGAAGCAGTCGAACTTTTCAAAACGGAAGACGAAAAAGTTGTTGAAGCGCTTCATGAAGCGTTTAAAATAAACCGCGCCGTAGAATTACTACTCGGATATATTGAAAAAGGATTTTTGACTGATGACACGCCGCTGATGGAAGCTTTGGAAAAACTGGAAAAGAAAAAGTTTGAGCTTATCGGCAAAGATCCGGACGACGCCGAAGAAGTAGATGATAAAGAAGGGGATAGCAAATAAGGGCCACCGAGCCCTTATTTTATTTTTACAAACAATTCCTTATCGGCTAATTCGGGCGAATTAGCCGATAAGACAAAAAAGATTTTTTTTATGGCAATTAAAAAGCCGAGAAAATTTCTCGGCTTGGCGTTATTACAATGTCGGAGAAAGGACGGCGGTGGCGATCTGAATTCCTTCATCAAGAGTGGCGACGATGAAGCCGACGGATTCGCGGATCATGGAGTGGTTGTGGATGTTGTCGGGTTCTATGACGACTACGATCGGTTTTCGCAACATATCCGCCCAAGCGATCTCCATAACCGTTCCAATGGAAGCCTTTTTTGCTCCCAAAAAATTAACAAACACCATATCACAGCGTGTCGTGTCGAAGCGGTCTCGGCAGGTTATGCCTTTGGACGAACTAAGCGGATGATTTTCATAGGCGTCCTTCACTGCCGTCTCATTGCTCAAATATTTTTTCCCGCGCATCGGAGACACACCTCTTATGTATTTTGGCAGTTTTCCGGCGACATATTCCCGCCAGTCGGTACAGCCGTCAAAAGAAACACCGGTGATCGGTCCCGCCAGATAAAGCAATGACTCTTTCATTGCCTTCCGCCTTTAAAAGTCCTGCGATTATTTTATCAAAATTTTGAGATTTGTCTAACCTTCGCAGTGAAGACAAAAAACCGCCGTAAGGGCGGTTTTTTGTAGAGCTAGATCATCCGGCGACTATTCATATCTCAAAGCTTCTATCGGACTTAGCTTGGCGGCTCGGCGGGCGGGGTAGTAGCCGAAAATTATCCCGATAGCGGTAGAAACCCCGAAGGCTAGCAATACTGCCATCGGGGAAACGTTGGTGGCGATACCCGCGAATTTAGAAACTAAAAGTGAAATTAACCAGCCCATCACTATTCCGATGGCGCCGCCGATAAAGGTCAGCACCACTGCTTCTACCAGAAATTGCCGGCTGATATCTTTTTTCTTCGCGCCAATCGCTTTTCTTAGCCCGATCTCCCGCGTACGCTCCGTAACCGTGGTAAGCATCATATTCATAATTCCAATTCCGCCAACCAACAAAGAGATGCTGGCGATAAAGGCCAAAAACATCGTAAAGGTGGTGGTGACCGAATTTAGCGCGCCGAGGATGTCCGCCTGCGAAACGATGGAAAAATCGGGGCTTTCCGGATCCACTTTGTGTTTCGCCGCCAACAGAGAAAAGGCGTCATACTTCACTTGGTCCATTAGGTCTTTAGATTCAACGCTGATCACTATATTAGAAAGATAATCTCCTCCGACTAAAATTTTCTGCATGGTGGTGATGGGAATATAAACCACGTCATCTTGGTTAATAAAACCGGAATTTCCTTTTGATTCAGTTACTCCAATGATCCGGAATATAGTACCGTTGACGCGAATAGTTTGCCCGAGCGGATCATTCTCTCCGAAGAGGTCGGCGCCGGTAGTCGGTCCGATAATAGCGACCCGTCCCAACCCTCTCATTTGTGAGTCATTGATAAAAGCGCCGTTCGCGATCGAGACGTTGTGTACCGGTTCATATTCCGGGGCAACGCCGTAAACAGTAGTGTTGGTGTTGTTGCCGATCGAAGCGACTACTTGAAAACGGCGGCTAAGCTCGGGCGAAATATACGTGGCTCCCATGACCGCCTTTAGAGCTTCAGCGTCCTCATTATTCAAACTTTGCGCCGACCCGCGGCCGGAAGAAACCAGTCCCTGCCCCGGTTGGATCACTCCCGGAAAAATAGTTAGCAAGTTAGAACCCAGCCCTTCAATGCTGGACTGGATTGTGTTTTGAGCGCCCTGACCGATGGAGACTAGAGCAATAACCGAGCCGATGCCGATAATAATGCCGAGCATGGTCAAGGCGGTCCGGACTTTGTTGCCGGAAAGAGCGGAATAGGTTTCGTGTAGTACGTCGGATAGATTCATAATTAGTAGTAAGTAGTAAACTCTCTGTTACGAGGTATTAGTTATCAGTTTTCTGTTTTTTGTTGGTCGGTCTTCCACGATCCGCCCGTCTTTGATGAAAATTATCCGTTCGGCATATTCCGCTACGTCGGCTTCGTGCGTAATTAAAATTATCGTGCGGCCTTCCCGGTTCAATTTTTGAAATGTTCCAAGCACGATCTCGCCCGTTTTGGAATCCAGATTTCCGGTCGGTTCGTCAGCGAGGATCATTGACGGATTATTCACTAGAGCACGAGCGATGGCGACGCGTTGGATCTGTCCGCCGGAAAGTTGATTGGAAAGATGATGAAAACGCTCTTTGTCCATGCCGGCGGCAATCAGCGCGGCTTCAGCCCGCTGCTTGCGGACTCCCGGGGTAATGCCGGAGTAGATCAGGGGAAGCATAGCGTTGCGCAGCACGGTCGCGCGCGGCAAAAGGTTAAAAGCCTGAAAAACGAAACCGATCTTGTCGCGGCGGATGTCGGCCAGCGCGTCATCGGAAAGCTCCGATACGTCTTTGCCGTCCAGGAAATATTTTCCGCCGGTCGGCGTGTCTAAAGCGCCCAAAATGTGCATCAGGGTAGATTTGCCGGAACCGGATGGACCCATAATGGCCACGAACTCGCCGGCACTGATCTTGAAATTTATTCCTTTCAAAACCTCGGTCGTCCCGGCCGCGCCGGTGTAAGTTTTAGTTACGTTCCTTGCTTCAATCATTTCTGATTAGCGGTTGATGAAGGTCGCGTTGCCGCCTCCGCTTATTCGGACATTTCCCGTAGCGCCTCCGCGGCCTCCTTGACCTACTTGGAACAAGCTATTGCTTTGCGTGGCAGTAGTTTTAGCGGCGGATCCGGTGATGGAGCGAACCACAATTTGATCTCCTTCTTCCAGGCCGGAGACGATCTCGATCAGAAGATCATTAGAAATTCCGGTTTCTACTTTTTGCGGACGCGGGGGATTGGGGAGGAAAATTCCCTGCAAGTTGGCCATATTTTGCGGAACTTTTTCGTCCAATATTGAGACCATTGAATTTTTTCCCGCTGTTTTTACCGCGCTTGCCGGGATTACCAGGACATTTTCTTTGGAATCGGTGATGATGGTCGCGCTCACGCTCATTCCGGGTTTTATTCTGATATCATCGGAAACAAAAGCGATCTTCATGGAATAAGTAACTACCCCCTGGTTGGCGGTGCCGGCGACATCCACATCGGCGACCTGTCCATCAATACTAAAATTCTCAATGGCATCAAAAGTGAGATTGGCTTTCTGTCCGGTTTTAATTTTCACCGCGTCAATTTCGTTAAGTGAGAGCTGGGCGATCTTTTCTTTTGTCAGCAGGGTGGCAACGGCACCGGAAACGGTGTCATATTTTTTAACGTTCACTTTTGAAACCACGCCCGCGAACGGAGCGCGCACGTAATGGTTGGCCAGAACGGTCTTGGCATCGGTTAGAGCATCCTCTGCCTGGCGTACTTTTATCTCCTGATCGGCGACGCCGATACCTGCGTTAAATACCGCCTCCTTTTGATTTTGAACCGAATTTTTCAAACTGTTCAGTTGGGACAAGTGCGAGCTGGTCTTCCCGGCGTAAGTCGCCAGAGAGGTCAGGTGAGTAGCGGAAATATCATTGGGGGAAACGTCTTTAGCCGCCAACTCGTCACGGTACAGCTGGATCAGATCAGCGGCCTCTTTAATGACGACTGCCAGTAATTTAGAGGCATCATAAGATGATCGGATTATAAAGTCTAAAGCCGTCCGATCCGAAGATAAAGAAATCTTTTTATATTCCACGGCATTT
>CAYHBX010000050.1:0-4089 GCA_964355005.1 uncultured Candidatus Saccharibacteria bacterium
CAACTATCAATAACGCCCCTCGCTCACTTCAACGCGCCCGGGCCGAATTACTTTTCCGTGCAAACTGTATCCCTGACTTACGATCTCCGCGACCGATCCGGGCGGATGAGACGACTCCGTCTCTCCGACTGATTCCTGCGCGGCCGGATCAAATTTATCCCCGGGCGCGACTTTTATCCTATCTACACCATATTTTTTTAAAGCTTCTACCATCTGCGATTCAATTAACGAGAAACCCTTCGCGGCGGCCGAACCGGCATCCAAAGAAATCTTTGCCAGCTCAAAACTATCCAGCACCGCTATCAAATCAACAGCCAACGCGGCGACTGCGAATCTGGAAAATTCTTCCAGCCGCTTCGCTTCGTCCTTCTGATAATTGATCAAATCAGCTTTAGCTCTTTTCCAGCCATTAAGATATTCATCACTTTCTTTTTTAACTTTCTCTAATTCGTCAATTTTTGGCGTATTTTCTTCTGGCATTGGAAATATTATAAGGAACAAAAACCCGGCCGTCAATATTTACTGACCGATAAATTATGGGGCGGTGCGGACACAGGTTGCCGTGCAGGATGGTCCGTAGCTAGTCCCCGATGTAGAACAGGTCGCTTTAGCGGCGCTATTATAAGTTACGCTGGTCAATGTGCCCGGAACTACACCAGAAATAGCGTAGCTTGCTGCGCATTCCATACTACAAGAACCGCCGACATATGCCGAACTGGAAGTTATATGTCCGGAGGCCGCGGAACAACTTACGGCATAATTAGCTACCGCCGCTGTCGCGGTTTTCCAAGCAGTTCCGTCATACCATTTAAATTTATTGCCGTCGGCGGAATCAATCGCAATGTCTCCTGTGGCCGGAGATGACGGCAGGACGCCACTCGTCAAGCGAAAACCAACCGCGCCGACATGAAGCTTGCGAGCGGGGGTAACAATTCCTACACCAATATTCCCGGCGCTGTCAGTAATTGCCGAATCCCCCAAAGTCGTTGCCGTAACCGCTTTTGGAATTTTGTTCGCTGAAAATGGGCCCCAACCGGTCAAGCAATTAGTGCCGATACAAAACCCGGTCGCTTTAACTTGTCCGGCCACGTCTAATTTTGTGCCGTCGTCAACGACAATAGAATTTCCAATTTTGACAGCGCCGGAAGTGACGTCGGTAAATTTGGTCATTTTATTTAAAGCTGGCGTGCCGGTTATTCCTAGACCAGCGGACGGCCAAGTCGACCGGCAAACAGATCCGATGCAAAGTTCGGTACCGCGGGATTTCCCGGAAACATTCAATTTATAAGAAACCGAAGCCGAGGTGCCGATGCCGACGTTTCCTGAAGTATCCGCGTTCAACGCGCCGCTTCCTGCCGGTGGCGTGCCGGATGGATTAGTCCAACCAAATGCTAAACCCGCGAACAACAAACCCGCCAAACTGAACGAAACTATATTTAATATTTTTTTCATTTTTTATTTAAAGACTACCTTTATAACTCCAGTATCCCGGAATCGCCGCTCCGGAAACTGTCCTCGGGATCAAACCATAACCGCCGGGCTGATTACTTTCCGGCGAACAATCCTCGGCGGTAACCACGAACATCCAGCGGCCATCGGTTGCCATAAAAACTCGCACATGCCCGCCAACCGAAGTTTTACTGGAACCGGAAAGCCCAGACTTGCTATTCATCAAAGAAAAAATGGTGGTGCAAGATTTTATACCGTCATTAATACCCCAAACATCAAAATGATCAAAAGTCGCGCCCTTAGCCAGGCTAACCCAAGAAGCCGTTCCGATGGCATCAGAAGACAGCACCTTATTCAACCCTTGTGTGCCATCCGAAATACGCAATTTTCCGTTCAGATGAAGTTTGTTGGTTGGCGAAACCGTGCCGATGCCGACATTCCCGGCGGTATCAACGCTGATCGCTCCATTGCCGCTCGGCGGCGCGCCGGTCGGGTTATTCCATCCAAAAGCGACTCCGGCGATCAATAAACCGGTAACAGAAATTGCCGCGACGTTTGTCCAAAAAAGAGGTTTTCTAATTAAGCTCATGATCTAATTATACCATTCCATATTAGTTATATAAGTGATGTAAGATTGCCGCGGGACTTACCCTCGCAATGACGACGGACTTATTGTTCGCATTATTCGCATTCTCGTTCGCACCGTTAGTATTAATTTATTTATAGTGAGCGAAGTCGAACTATTGACACTCGCATTGAATACTGCTCGGCCCATTGGTCGGTTTGCCGGAACAAATGTATTTCCCTTGCGCGGAATCATACGAAACGAACGGATCGCCGGTACCGGTATATTTTAATATCTTCGGCGGTTTTCCGGTCGGGCAGAAAACCGAACAGATCGCCGTACCGGTAGTCAGACCCGGGCCGGTGGCGCCAACATTGCCGGTGCAGCCGGGACCACCGGTAATCGCGCCGGACGAACCGGAACCGGAAGATGATGGAACGGTTGCCGAGCCGGCCGAGCGCAATAAATCAACGCAAATCGTCGGGAAAATTCCTTGTAAAACTTTTCCGGGGCCGCAATCAATCGTTGCCTGGATCTGACCGATCCGGAAAACCAGAAATCCCCCGCCGATGACGCCAACGACAAGCACCCAAAAAATCGGCTTCAGCAAGAGATTCAACATAGTATAATTATATTATAGCAATGTGGATAACAAAATCCCCAAAGATCACCTGGATAGATATCCTAAAACCCACTAAAGGTGATGTTGATTTCCTAAAGAAACAGCACAATTTTCACCCGATCATCTTAGATGAATTACTTCACTATTCCAGCCGTTCCCGCGTGGAATATAATCCCAGCTACCTCTTCCTCACTTATCACCTTCCCATCTACGACAAAAATCTAAAAACTTCCCGCCGCGCCGAAGTGGATTTTCTGATAACCGCGAACAAAGTGATCACCGTTCATTACGAAGACCTGGAACCGCTGGATAATTTTATGAGGACGATCAGCAACAGCCAAAATTTCAAAAACCAGGCGATGGAAAGCACCGCGCGCTGCACCTACTACATCATTCAGGCGATCATCGGCTTCTCAATGCGGCAACTGCGGCATGTGGAAGACAACATCCATTATATTTCCCAGGAAATTTTCAAAGGACACGAAGCTCAACTGCTGGAAAAAATTTCTTACGCCAAACGGGATATCCTGGATTATCAGGTCATCAGCTCGCCGCAGGAAATA
The DNA here is from genome assembly GCA_964355005.1 of uncultured Candidatus Saccharibacteria bacterium. Classification (GTDB taxonomy): domain Bacteria; phylum Patescibacteriota; class Minisyncoccia; order UBA6257; family WO2-44-18; genus JAUSKF01. The sequence goes on from CAYHBX010000050.1 coordinate 3,200, forward strand.
TTACTGAACTCGCTGATCGACGTGGGAAATAAATTCTGGAACGAGCAATATCAGATCTATTTTGATGATCTGGTCGGCGATTATTCAAAAGTCACGCAACATATGGAAAGTTACCGAGCTACGATTGAATCGCTGGAAACCACAAATGGCCAACTCTTAAGCGCTAAAACCAATGCGGTTATGCAAAAATTCACTATCTTCGCGTTTATGGCCATTCCTTTGTCTATTTTTGTCGGCTTAGGATCTATTGATTTCATCAATGTTTATTTCGCCGCCCATCCCGCCATTTTTTGGATTCTCTTGCTGGTGCTTGGTATAATAATGATTACTTCGATGATTGTGTTTAAGAAGCGAGGCTGGCTCTAACAAACACGAATAATGAATAACGAATTATGAATAAAGGGAGGACGCCAAACCCTTATTACGTAATTCATTATTCATAATTCAATTATGCTAATTTACGATACTTTGTCCGGAGAAAAAAAACCGTTACCGGAAACCGGCGGGAAGCCGCTGCGTTTTTTTGTCTGCGGTCCGACGGTTTATGATTACATCCACATTGGTAACGCCAGAACTTACTCTGCTTTTGATACGATCGTTCGCTACCTCCGATCCCGGAAAATCAAAGTACAATATCTCCAAAATATTACCGACATTGACGACAAGATCATCAAGCGGGCGCTGGAAGAAAAAAAACACATAAAAACTATCGCGAATTTTTACAGCCGGGCGTACAAACAGGATATGAAATCTCTAAAGATAATCTCGGTTAATAAATACGCCCCTGCGACCCGCTACATCAGACAAATAGTTAAACAGGTGCAAATTTTGACCGAGAAGGGGCTGGCGTACAAAATTGAGAGTGAATGATATTAATTTGACATCTCTAA
>CAYHBX010000051.1:0-4065 GCA_964355005.1 uncultured Candidatus Saccharibacteria bacterium
TTTACTTTTAACTTTTAACTTTCTAAAAGTACCACCGGACGATCGCTTCCCCCCAAAACGCGGTAATCAGTGAACTTATAACTAAAAACGGACCGAAGGGAAGGGTTCCTCCCAAAGTTTTTTTACCGACCGCCAAAATACCGCAAGCGAACAGCCCGCCAACAATAAAACCAAGCGCCAACAACACCAATATCTGCGGCCAGCCGAAAATAAACCCTAGAGCCGCTGCCATTTTCCAATCCCCTTCGCCCATTCCCTTGCCATCGGTTAGAACTACGATCAATCCGATCAAACCGAATCCGGCCAAAAGACCAATGATGTGATTCGTTAGCGACAAAAATCCTATCTGATTGGTAGCAACCAGCGCCCCTCCAGCCAATAACAATAAAAGGTTCATTTGGTCGGGAATGATCTTCATCCGAAAATCGATCAGCGCGACTAAAATTAGCGCGGAAAAGATCACCAGCCATAAACCATATGGATATAAATAGGAACCGGTTAGCGCGAAAATTACCGCCGTACCAAACTCTACCAACGGATATTGCCGGCTAAGCGGTTCATGGCAATGACGGCACTTCCCTTTTTGCCAAAGAAAACTGAATAATGGGATCAACTCGTACCAGACCAGTGTTTTGCGGCAGGCCCGACACCGGGAACGGCCGAATAAAATATCGCGAGTCAAAATGCGTCCGTTCTTTTTGTGGCGCAAAGCAAGCACATTCAAAAAACTACCCACCGCCAAACCCAGCAAAAAAAGCAGGAGCAGGCTCATCATTTTCAGATATCAGATCTTCTCTATCAGCAGGTTAAGCTCGTTAGGATTCAGTGAATGCAGTTCAGCATTTTCTTGAGTGATCTTTTTAGCTTTCACTAATTGCGCCAGCGAACGGTTCAGGCTTAACATCCCGGCCTTCAGGTTGGTCTCTATCACCAGATCAATTTGGTGGGTTTTACGTTCACGGATCAGATTGCGGACCGCCGAATTGATCAATAAAACCTCACAGGCAGGGACGCGTCCGCCCCCGATCTTGGGAACTAATCGTTTGGAAATTACGGCAACCAGCGTCGCGGCGAGCTGGGAAGCCGCTTGTGATTGTTTTTCCGGAGGAAAAGTATCAATAATGCGGTCGATGGTTTGCGCGGCCGAGTTGGTGTGCAAAGTAGAAAGCACCAAATGACCGGTCTCTGCCGCCGTCATCGCGGTAGAAATAGATTCCACGTCGCGCATTTCACCGATCATCACTACGTCCGGATCCTGGCGGAGAACGGATTTCAGGGCCGGATGAAAACCGAATGTGTCCGTGTTCACTTCCCGTTGAGAAATTACGGACCGCTTAGGGGTAAAAAGATATTCGATCGGGTCTTCAATGGTGATAATATGCTCGCTTCGGCTTTCATTTATCTCATCAATCATCGCGGCTAAAGTCGTTGATTTACCATGCCCGGCCGGCCCGACAACCAAAACAAATCCCTGGGTCATTTTAGTAAAATCATGCAGAATGGGCGGCAATTCCAGCTCGTCTATCCCCCGGACTTTCGCCGGTATCAGGCGGGCCGCCAACGAAACGTGACCACGCTGATAATAAGTATTTATCCGGAAGCGGAAACCTCCGTCGTGGCTATAACTAAAATCCAGCTCTTTATTTTTTTCAAAATTTTCTTTCTGCTCCTGGGTAAATAACGCCTCCACGATACCGCTGGCCGTGTCGCTGTCCACTTCCGGCTCTTCTTGAACCGGTTGCAATTCTCCGTCGATCCTTAGATGCGGCTTCAGACCGACATTGATATGCAGATCGGACGCGCCCTGTTCGACGGTTGAAGAAAGAAGTTTATGAAGATATTTTTTGTAATCCATTCGGGACGTTAAAAACCGAGTTAGAAATTAAAACTTGGTCAACTTTTTTATTCTCGGCGATTTCCTTCGCTATATTCATTATAACATCCCACACATAGCCCTTGAGGCTATGTGTGGGACAAGTCCCCAGGTTGGAAACGCCGCCAAAATCGGTCCGAAAAACATACTGAACCTCGCCGCGATCAATAAGAGTAAAGGTGGTAGAGCGTGAATCCGGATCCACTATCAGCGTCCTTTCTTTGATTTTTTGGAATTGTCTGGCAAGCGAGAAGCTTTCGGGCTCCCATCCCAGAAAATTCAAACCGGCTAATTTAGCTAAAATTTTATAGCGATCAATAACATCCCGAGGGGTAGCGGACAAAAAATAACGGCCGTCGCGCGCCGGGTAAGCCCACAAAAAATAAGTTTTTGGGTGAGCGGGAATTAAACCCGGGTCTACTTCATTGGCGATGACGGTAAAAGAATAGAATGCCGGAACGGCGAAAATGGCATCTCTAGACACGGTGTTCATCTTGTCTAACGCTTCAAGCAACAACAAAGCCGCCCGGCCGGGCTCTAAGGGTTCGATCGCTGAATGGATCGGGGTTTCGGTTTCTGATATCCCCCAGCGCGTTACTTTTCCGCTGGAATCTTTTTCCAAGACGCGGATTGAATTGGTACCGACATCTATGCAAAGATAGTTCTCAACCATCCCAACCATCATATGGAATTGCTTTCTAAAATCAAAGCGTTGTTGCTGGAAATAATTTTCCCTCCGGTTATTCTACCGAAGGATATCAAAATTAACGGAACCCTGTTCTGCGGAAAATGTCATGCTCGCTTACCGGAAAATAAAAAAATCTGTCATCGGGATTGGCCATACCGGCTGGGAGCGGTCACCGGTTATGACAACCAGGCGGTCAGAGAAATGATCTGGCGTTTAAAATATTCCAAAAAATCCGGCTACGCCGAACCATTGGCCGGCGTGCTGGCTCAAGCAGTTGGAAAGATCGATCTGAATTGGCAAAAATTCACGATCGTTCCCATCCCCCTTTCCCGGGAACGCCTAGCGAGCAGAGGGTTTAACCAGTCGGAACTGCTATCGGAAAAATTGGCCGAGAAAATCGGTTTATCGGTAGACAGAAACCTGCTGATCCGGATCAAAAATACTCGCCCTCAAGTTGAACTGGAAGATCATGAACAACGAAAAAACAATGTCGCCGGGGCATTTGCCGCCACCGGAGACGCGGAAAAGAAAAATTATATTTTAATTGATGACGTATCCACTTCCGGAGCCACTATGCTGGAAGCCGCCAAAACCCTGAAAAAAGCCGGCGCGCGGAATATTGTCGGATTCGTAATTGCTTTGGCTCGTAAATGAATCTCCCCGCACCTAGTTAGAGGTGAGGGCACCCACCTCGCGTAGGTGCGGGGTTTATTGTTTGTAAGCCAAATTCATCCCCGTGCGTACGCCTGCCTGCCGGCAGGCAGGCTCGGGGTTTTCTTTGGACAAACAATAAAAAAAATCCCCCGTTGCGGCTTCACGGCCGCTAACGAGGGACTGCGCTAGATCGGATCACCAGGCACATTTCCCCAATCAGGCTTATCGTCGTCGTCTTCTTTTTCCTTTTTCTTAAAATCAATGTTCTTTCCGGACTGGTCATTAATGTTCAGCTGAATATCAACGTCCACCGGAACCGGTAGTACCAAAAATGGCAGAGAAAAAAGTATCACGCCAATACCGGCTAATACCAGTAAAATTCCCAGCAGATAATTGGCCGTTATCACCCCGACTATCAATCCAAGCAGGACTCCGATAAAGCCACCAAAGAAGAGGTATGTCATCGGCGCCCTCCTTAAGGTTCTGAATCAGATACTAGCTCATTCTCCGTTAAGTTTCCAGCGGCGAGAAATAAATTTTCCGGACTCTATCGCGAAAAGATTGATGAACCCCACTACCGCCACTCCGGCCAACCAGATTGGTGGCAATGCTACCGTGCCCAAAATTTCCTGTAAAAATGGCGTGTAAATGCTGGCTAGGATCAGTCCCAGGCCGATCACGACGCCGCCCAGCAGCAACGGATTGGAAATCGGGCTTAATGAAAAGACCGGCTTCCGCAAACTCCGGATGGAAAACACAACAAACAAAGAAGAGGCCGAGAAAGCGGAAAAGATCGCCGTCTTTACGATCGCCTCGTCATATCCGGCCCGGATCAAATAGTAATAGATCG
>CAYHBX010000052.1:0-3499 GCA_964355005.1 uncultured Candidatus Saccharibacteria bacterium
GCGAGGTCAATCTTTCTTCAAATTCAGAAATGTGTACCTGAGGAGAATCGAACTCCTACCTCCTCGTTGCAAACGAGGCGTAATGCCACTTTACTACAGGCCCGGCGGAAGGGGTGAGATTCGAACTCACGAGGGAATTTCTTCCCCACCGCTTTTCGAGAGCGGCGCCTTAGACCACTCAGCCACCCTTCCAATCTCCTCTTAACAAAATATCCGCCAGAAGCGGATATTTTGCAAGATTTGTTAAGGCCTTAACAAATGTTATTTGTTGCCCATGATGCGGAACATCTTAGTGCCGCACACTTCGCAAGTGCCAGTCATGGCTCTGCGAGGCTTTCCGCCCTTACCCTGCATCGCAACCTCCTGCGCGTTGACCATTTTCCGGTCCTTGGCCTTGCATTTAACGCAATAGCCTGTAACTTCTGCCATTTAGGTTATTGTTGAGATTATTTAGACCTTTTAAGCTTTACCCGCCTTTGGCGGGCCAATTCAAGCTTATGAGGGAATTATAGCATATTTGAAAGAAATAAGCTATCGTATGAATAGATTAAGCTCAATAACGCCCTCGTAGTTCAATGGTTAGAACAACTCCGTCCTAAGGAGTGGATGACTGTTCGATTCAGTCCGAGGGCACAACGGGCTTTGACTAAAACCCACACGGAATATAGAATACACACAATAAAGCTAAGCGCACTTGGGCCTATAGTAAAACGGTATTACGCTCCCATGGCATGGGCGAGGCCGGGGTTCGACTCCCCGTAGGTCCATAATTATAAAAGACGCCGATCGGCGTCTTTTATAATTCAGGGGAGTTGAACAGCCGCACCTTGTTTAAGCCACTGATTTTATCATAAAAAAATCTCCACCAGCGGCGGAGGATCCTAAAGATATTAATAATTGTATCGGGCAGGTTCTCAATGTAGGCGAGGATCTGGGAAAAACCGGCGATGATATGCGCCATCGTGCGATGGCGTCCGTCCTTGATCGTGTAGGTGCCGTCGCCGAGCGCGTTGACGCGGATCGGATGCATTTCCATGCCCTCCTCGATCTGCGTCCGCATTTCTTCGACGCGGTGCTGGCAAACGCCGCCACCGAACCTCCGGCCGAACCGGAGCGCTTCGATCGCGACCCAAACCGCCCGACACATCATTGCCTCGCCTTCTGCAAAAGAGTTTCAGGTAATCTACCTTATTGATTGGAAAAGTCAATTTATTGTGATACAGTTCCCATGGGTTAATTTAAGGGATATGAAATGCGGAAGATAGTCCGGCGGATGACGCTGTATCGCTGTGCTGTTTGCAAAACCGACTATAGAAGTAAAGCCATGGCGAAGGAATGCGAATCTTATCCCGTTGAGTGCCGGAAATTTCGAAGGGGAACCCGGGTTCGCGCTCTTGAGTCTAGGCGGTGTGTTTGTTCGCGTAAATATATCGCTGACGGAATTGTATTGGAGGTGCTTGGTCCGACTCGGGCGGATGAGGAATATTCGAAGAAGTGGCTTAATAGTGAAGGATCGGACGCGCACGTTTTCGTGTACATTGTGGAGTTTGTGACGCCCTGCTGCAAAAGAAAAAATTCCGCCGTTTATTATGGAGCTGAACTCAAGCCTCTTTGACCGAAGCCCCCCGCAATTGCGGGGGATTTTGTTTTGGGGTAAAATTTTCCCAGCTTTTTGAAAGGAGAAGCCCGCCTTGCCGGGCCCGCATGCATAAAGTAGAACCGAAAGTTTTTTTGGTTGGAGAAACGAAGATCATGAAAGAGGGACTTCAATCTTACCTTGATCATATTGGTGTTCCGGATTGGACATCCGACGCGCCCACGGACGCCGAGAAGTTAGTCGAAGCAATGGGCAAATTGTGCTACCGGAGTTTTAAGCCCGGATTGAATAAGAACGTAAAACAGGTCCGCAACGACAACAAGAAGTATATCGGCCACATCTTGCAGGTTGGACACGGCTCGGTTCTGGAACACGTGACGCTGAATTTCGTCATCTCCGATGTCTCCCGAGTTTTTACTCACGAATTGGTGCGTCACCGCGTCGGTATCGCGATTTCGCAGGAGAGTTTGCGCTTTGTGCGTTTGGATGATCTGGGCGGCTGGGCGCCGACTGTCATCCGCGAAGACGAAAAGGCCATGGAGCTTTTTGTTAAGACTTTTGAAGATTTGGAAAAGCTTCAACTTGAGTTGGCTGCTCACTTCAAGTTGGATGATGATAAAATGCCGTTTGATAAAAAGAAGATCATCACATCCGCGATGCGACGCCTGGCTCCGGATGGCCTTTCGACGACTATCGGTTGGTCGGCCAATCTTCGGACTCTGCGCTGGATCATTGACTTGCGCACCGAGCCGGCCGCCGAAGAAGAGATCCGCCTGGTTTTCGGAAAGATCGCCGAGCTTGTGATCAAGCGCTACCCCCACATCTTTGGCGACTTTACAGCCGAAATGAAGAGCGGTCTGCCCCACTACAAGCCCGCGAACCGGAAAGTTTAACGTAAAAAATTGCCACCGATTAGGTGGCATTTTATTTTTGCTCGAAGGGAATAATGGAAGGGACTTTTCCTATGAATGGACGAATGTCGTGGTTGTTGCCTCCGATGAGGATTTCCAGGTCCGCGAAGTGAAGCACCGTTTCTATTCCTCCGCCGGCCCCGAAATAATCACTGCAGGGGAAGATCTTGCCGTTGAATAATGATATCCCTCGAAGCCGCCAGAACAGAAGCCAGGCGTAGATATAGACCAGCGAACGTTCCAGCTTGTAGGGGAGATGGCCGATCGGGGGAATGTCCAAGGAGGTTTTTTTCGGCATCACTCTGGCAGAGATGAGATACCATTTCGCCGGAGCAAAATTTTTCTTCAGAGCATTCAGCGCTATCAGCGAGAGAACTCCCTTGTTGAATACTACCTCCGGGAAATATTTTTCAAAGAAATCCTGAATTTTCAATATTGTCCAGACGCCCTTCTCTTTATCCGGCCAATTTTCAAATCCGGGATCGGGATAACAGGGGATCGCCGGAAACAGCACGCAGTTCATCCCTTTTTCATTCAGGTGATACAGCAAGCGGGGACTGAACGGTACAGTTTGATAATCTTCCGGGTCTATTTCATTTTTGGCTTTCGGAAGAAGTTCCAGTACCTCCTCAATTTTTATGAACGCGCGCCCCATGATCTTGGCGGCGCTTTCAGCAGATGTATTGCTGGGTACGCCGACCATGGGATCGCTCTCAAAGCACTAAATAAACTATTAGCTAAATTAATCTGTTTTGCAAACGAATTTTTACGGAAGCGGGAGGATTCGAATCCCCGATGCCAATTCTGGCATACCTGTTTTCCCGCACATAGCGGTGCATATTAGACAAAGTTCGAATGTATTTTGCTGATAATCCTAATGCCGACTAATCGCACGCGCGGAGCGCGTGGTGGCTTGAAACTGCCTCGTACGCTCGTATCGTTCCGCCACTGCCTCGCTTCACTCGGCAACACCAAAGAAAAATGTTCCTTG
>CAYHBX010000053.1:0-3488 GCA_964355005.1 uncultured Candidatus Saccharibacteria bacterium
GAAGTACCGGAGGAAGTAGATATGAATATGAGTGATTCCTCCGACGCTAAAGCCATGGAGGACGAAGACGCTGAACACAAAGTTGATCATGGCGGCTTGGAAGTTTCTATTTCCATTCCCCGGAAAAAGATTAGCGGTTTGGAAATGTTGTCCGGCGGGGAGAAAAGCCTTGTCTCCATCGCCGCGCTGTTTGCTTTAATTTCCGTCAGTCCGCCGCCGTTCTTAGTTTTGGACGAGGTGGACGCCGCGTTAGATGAACGCAATGCTCGTCGATTTTCCGAATTGGTCAGGGATTTTTCCAAAAAAACCCAATTTTTACTGGTTACTCACAACCGCGCGACGATGGAAGCGGCCAGCGTGATGTATGGCGTCACAATGGGCGACGACGGGACTTCGCGGGTGCTTTCATTAAAACTAGAATAGTTAACAATTTCTAATTATTAATTCCTAATTTTTAATCAAACCCCAATGACTAAATTTCCAATTAGATATTTTTAAAAATTAGACATTCACTAGAAATTAGTAATTAGATATTAGAAATTGAAAATCCCCGAAATGATCGGGGGTTTTGATTTATTTTTCCGAAAAGTCAAAATAGACGTTTCCACTGCGATGGTCGGCCTTGCCGCTTTCGTTAAGAAAGGCGAAGGCATAATTGAAGCCGATCAGGTGGTTTTTCAAATTGTCGTCATCCCAGGTACCCTGAACGATCAGGACGTCGTAGTAAGGAGGGCTGACTTCCCATTGACCGTCCTCAAGAAGAATAGCGAACTGGATGTCGTTGGTGGAGCGGGTGTCGTCGCCGGCGACTCGATCAATTCGGCTGTCAACGCGGCGGATGCCCCAGCACTTGATAAAAACCGTCCAGTCACTGGTGAAATTTTTTTTGTAGCGCCAGATCGCGCCGTATTCATTGGGGTCGCGAGGGTTTTGTAGAAAAAGAATTTCCGCCGCGGCCGGCCTCGAATCGTTGGGATCCCGAAGGACAACACCGCGGAAACTGACCCGGTCGGCGATTGCGATTTTGCCATCGGCTCCCGTTGCCACAAAACGGCCATTCCGCAGGGGATTTTTTTCCGTGGTCGGATTCCAATCTTCAATTTTCGGAACCTGATCAGCGGTCGTTGTGCCGATTAAAGGCGGCGCTTCCACTTCCACGGCATATTCAATCGGTGTTTCCTGAACGGTAGTGCATCCGGAAATGACCAGAATGGCCGCAACACTCGCGATGATCCAGCAAACCCAGCAGAAATGCTTGTTTTTCACGACTTTCTCCTTGGAAATAAGCTGCTATTAACTTACGCTTCCTCACCAGCCGCGTCAACGGCTCGGGCAGTAGTATGTCTTATAGGACTTATTGAGTATCTAGGACTTATAAATATAGCCCTTGCAAAAGTTCCGGGTTTTAGATAGAATACTTAGCAATGTTAATGTTGAAGCTAAAACGGATCGGGAAAAAGCACCAGGCGTCTTTTCGTTTGGTTGTTGATGAAAAACGGCATAAAATGGTTGGCACTAACGTGGAAGATCTGGGTTGGTACAATCCCCGCACCAATAAATCCGAAATAAATAAAGACCGCGTTGAGTATTGGATGAAAACCGGCGCTAAGCCGACCGACACCGTGCATAATTTGCTTATCACTGCCGGAATTCTTTCCGGAAAGAAGATAGCGGTGCACGCGCAACCCAAGAAAAAAGAAGGGGAGGCAACCGCTTCAGCCGTCCCAGTAGCCCCAGCCGCGGCTTCCGCCCCGGCGGATAAAGCTCCGGAAGTCCCCGCGGCTTAGCGCCAGTATTCGGTATAAAGTATTGGGTATAGAAAGCCCGCCCTCCGGCGGGTTTTTGGTTATGTCTTAGGCAGGCACATATGGCGGATTGATTTGTTGATAATCGGCAAGAAATTCGACCGGACTCTTGCCATTCAATCCGCAATGTTCCAGATTATTGTATTCAGTATTCCATTGGCTGAGCTTCTCCCGCAAATCGGAGAAGCTTTTGAATTTATGACGCTCATAGAATTTCTCCTGATCTTCCCGATGACTTCGTTCTACCGTCTCGTTTTGCGCTGGTTTTCCCGGATCGATCAGATAAAGGATAATGCCGCGCCCGGCGCAGAATCTATCTAACGCGTGGATGGTTTTCACGGTCAGATCGCTGCGCTTGGTCATTCCCACATAGTAGTTGGTGAAGATCGAGCCGCTATCGGTTTTGATGGCCAATATCCGATGCGGGAATCGCTCAATTACGTCTTTCAAGAACAGAATAGAGCGATACGAACTCTGCTCGTCATAGACGGCCAAGTATCTCCATTGGGAAGCGGTATCAATAGCCGTATATTGAAAATATCGACGTCCGGCAATGGCTCCCGGGACATATTTCACGTCAATCTCCACCAATTCACCCGGCTTCCTTTCCGCTCGTAAATATTTGTATTTGATCTTCTTCACCCGGTATTTACGGACCAACCCCTCTCTTCTCAAGATCTCGCCGATGGTTCGGGGTGGGACGATCAGCCCCCCCTTCTTCATTTGCCAGTGCAATTTCAGAGCGCACTTCTTGGTCTGTTTCCGTAAGGCGATGATGTGCTCCTTGATGCGGATAGGAGTTTCATTCTCTTGCGTCTTACGCGCGGTTGATCTTGGCTCCAGCGCCTCTTCTCCGCCTTTCCGATATGCCGCCAGCCATCGTTCCAGGCTTCGTTTGCTGTATGGACATACCTTCCCGATGTCGATCAGCTTAATCTTTTTGTGAATGATCGGTAATATCCACCGCAACCGCTCTTCCTTAATTGTTTTTGCCATAGAGATAGCCATTTCCCCATTCTAGGGAAAACCGCCATATGTGCCTGCGCATTACCTCGTACTATTGACAAAACAGGCTTACCCGTGCTACAATTCAGCAGTGAACGAGTAGGCTCATTTACATCAAAAACAATCGAAAGGAGGCTCCATGCTTTTACTTAGTGTCCCTTTTTTGCTCTTATCCCTTCTGCTGGCGACTCCAGTGCACGAGTTTGGTCATGTTCTGTGTTTCCGGCTACTTGGCTATCGCGGACCGCTCCGGGTCGTTTGGCTAGACATGCGAGCAGTGTTCAGTGTGTTTAGCATCGGTAGGGGTTCTGCAACTCTTGGTTATGTGCAAGCTCCTCGTAGAATCCATATTTATCAAATCTTTGCTAAAGATATTAGTTTCGCTGCTTTCCTGATCGGTATTTCGGGTGGCGCCTTCGCGGCGTGCGTTTTCGCTTCAGGCGCTTGGCTGGCAGTAAGCATCTGCAATTCATGGATTGGCAATCCCATCTTCGCAGCCTGCGCTGCTACGTGCGCCTCTCAGTTCACCTACGGCGTGCGTGAGGGGATTTTCTCCAGACGCTGTCAGGATGCAAAGAATTTAGCTTCCTACCAACCCACCGCCCAGACTTCGGTCTAGGCGGTTTAATAGGTTCAACAAGTAAGTGCAACACTTTGAGATAATCAAAGTGTATGAAA
>CAYHBX010000054.1:0-3474 GCA_964355005.1 uncultured Candidatus Saccharibacteria bacterium
CGCTTACAGGTAAATATGATCAGGGTCCCGCTCACTTAACCATCCACGCCGGAGTGGGTGGTGAAGATGCGAAAGATTGGGCGAATATGTTGATGAAGATGTACATCAAGTATGCCACCAAGCGAGGCTGGAAAGTTTCTGCTACCGATGACAACGCGATTGAAATCAAAGGAGATTTTGTTTACGGAACTATAAAAAATGAAATGGGAGTGCATCGCTTGGTGCGTATCTCGCCGTTTTCTTCCAAGCAACTTCGGCACACCTCCTTTGCGTTAGTAGAGATCGTTCCGATTTTTCAGGACATTGAGCATAAACATCTGGTAATTCCCCCGGAAGACTTGAAGTTAGAATTTTCCCGTTCCAGTGGTCCGGGCGGGCAAAATGTGAATAAACGAGAGACGGCCGTTAGGATTGTCCATTTGCCTACGGGATTGAGCGCCGGCTCCCAGCAGGAGCGTTCCCAGCCGCAAAACAAAGAGAAAGCCATGGCGCTTCTGAAATCTAAACTCATGGCTCTAATGGTTTCCCAGCAGAAGCAGCAACTTTCCGATCTCCGCACTAAAGTGAAGCCTGAATGGGGGAGCCAGATCCGTTCCTACGTCCTCAACCCATACAAAAAAGTGAAAGATCACCGGACAGACGTTGAATCTCATCAGCCGGACAAAGTTCTTGATGGCGACCTCGACAAGTTTATTGAAGCGGAGCTAAACTTATAACATTGGAATGATAGCCTTTCATAATGTTTCCAAATCCTACAACGGGCAAAAAGTGCTCGAGGATATTACTTTTAAAATTTCTCCCGGCGAACTCGTTTCCATTGTCGGCCGTTCCGGAGCGGGTAAGTCGACTATTATCAAACTTCTTATTGGTGAAGAAAAACCTCAAAAAGGAAGGGTGATTTTTGGCGCCCATGAAGTGAATCGGATGAAGGCCAGCGACCTTCCACAGCTACGTCGGCAGGTTGGCATCGTTTTCCAGGATTTCAAACTTTTGCCTACTAAAACTGCCCATGAAAATGTAGCCTTTGCTTTGGAAGTAGAAGGCAGGTCCCAGAGTGAGATAGAAGAGTTGGTTCCGCAGATGTTGGATCTTGTGGGATTGGCTGATAAGGGCCATCTTTTTCCGCACGAACTTTCCGGCGGCATGAAACAGCGAGTAGCGATCGCTCGCGCCATGATCCATCGTCCGGCGGTGATCATTGCTGATGAGCCGACGGGTAATTTGGACCACGTTAACGCCGACGAGATCATAAAACTTTTGACGAAGATCAATCAGCTGGGTACGACTCTCATATTGGCTACCCACAGCAAGGACATAGTGAATAAGGTTAAGAGGCGCGTCATCACTATTGATGATGGTAAAATTATTAAAGATGATCCGCACGGGGATTACACACTGTGACAACCACATTGTTTCGCATAATTAAGTTTGGTTTTCAGAACTTTTCCCGCAATGGCCTTCTTTCGGCCACCACGGTCGCGATTTTGGTAATGGCCCTTTTGGTTTTTAACGGGCTGTTGGTATTCGGGGTGATCTCTGATGCGGCCGTTGCTTCACTGGAGGACAAAATAGACATCAGCGTTTACTTTAACGCGGCTGCTTCCGAAGATAACATTTTGGAATTGGAAAAAGCCCTGGAATCGTTGACGGAGGTTAAATCGGTGGAATATATTTCCCAGGAAAAAGCGTTGACGATATTCAAAGATCGCCATCAGGACGATGCCACGGTGACCCAGGCGTTAAATGAACTTCAAGTTAATCCGCTGTTGGCATCGTTAAATATCAAAGCTAACAGCCCCAGTCATTATCAAACTATTGCCGGATATTTGGAAAATGAAAATCTGAAAGCTTTGATAGAAAAGGTAACTTACGGCGAGAATCGTTTGGCAATAGATCGTTTGGCCAGGATTGTTGACACTTTGAAGACCGGTGGCTGGACGACTACGCTGTTTTTGGCCGCTATCGGGATATTGGTAACTTTCAACACTATTCGATTAGCGATCTATTCCAACCGCGAGGAGTTGGGAATTATGCGATTGGTTGGTGCCTCAAATAAGTTTATTAACGGTCCATATATTGTTACCGGAGTGCTTTATGGAATTTTGGGTGCCGCGATCAGTTTGTTGTTGACTCTTCCGGTTATCGGGTTTGCTTCTCCGTATTTTAGCGCTTTCATCCCGGAGCTTTCCCTTTCCGCCTATTTTATAGCCCATCTTCCGGGATTTATGTTCCAGAATTTGATTTTTGGTGTTGGTTTAGGGGCGATTTCCGCGGCAGTAGCCGTCCGCCGTTATTTGAAGATTTAGCTTAATTTTCCCACCTGTCATAATTGTCAGAACCGCACTTTTGTTATATATTTTGTGAGTCTCAATATCGATTGCGGGATCGTCTAATGGTAGGACACACGCCTCTGGAGCGTGGTATCGGGGTTCGAATCCCTGTCCCGCAGCAAGGTTGAGTTTTATTTCCCACGTATCTATAATTAATAGCAATGAAAAAAGAATTTTCTCCGGAAAAGTTTAAGTTTACAAAGGACTTGGAAGGCATCAGCTTGCGGACACTGCAGGAGCATTTTAAGTTGTACGAAGGTTACGTCAAAAAGACGAATGAGATCCAGAAAAAAGTTTTAGAAGCCGATAAATCGGAAGCTAACGGCGTGTATAGCTACATCGGAGAATTGAAGCGGCAAGAAACTTTCGCGGTCAATGGAATGAAATTGCACGAAGTCTACTTTGGGCATCTTGGTGGTGACGGAAAACCATCCGGCGAATTGGTAAAAATGATCGAACGGGATTTTGATTCCTTGGAAAAATGGAAAGAAGAAATGGTAGCGACCGGATTGAGCGCCCGGGGCTGGGCGATCCTAGCTTTCGATTTTCAGGACAATCGTTTGCACACCTACGGAGCGGACGCTCAAAATGTCGGCGCAGTTTGGGGAGCTTTGCCCGTGGTTGCGATGGACGTTTATGAACACGCGTATTTTATTGATTACGGAACAAATCGTAAAGAGTATGTCAATGCTTTTTTCCACAACCTAGACTGGGGCTTCGCGAACAAAATAGTCAAAGATTTCGGTCTAGATAAGCGTTAGGGTAAAAAATAAGAAAAAAATCGGAATCCGCCAAAAAATGGCGGATTTTGCCGTTTAAGTGGCCTTATTCTCCGCTTAATTTCGGGGGTGTAAGATATTTTCCTAAAAGTATCCGTTTTGCGACGGGACACCCTCTTCTTATCCACACGGTTCGGAACTTCCCGAATGATAAAATGTATATAGTAGGCGAATTTCTGGTAAACCCATGAGAGGGAAAACGGCTTACAGCCTGATTACAAAGGGAATTTTTAGCTTATCCATTCTAAGCTTGTTTTTCTTTTTCATAGTCTCCCAAACCTGGTCCGCGGCAGGGGTTCCCCGGGTCATCGGATATCAGGGACGGTTAGCTGATTCTTCGGGCACTCTTCTCGGCTCCTCCTCCG
>CAYHBX010000055.1:0-3469 GCA_964355005.1 uncultured Candidatus Saccharibacteria bacterium
GACGCTCTTCCGATCTCAGATACTCCTCTCCAAGCTGATCTTTGCAGTAGTTATAAAACTTCCGCTTCGACGCGATCATCGCGAACACCTTTGCTACCGCCTTGCCATAGGTCATCGCGAGCGTCTGCCACTTGGGGATAGCAAACCATCCTTCGGCGCCCGGCGGCAGCGGCTGCTCGACGATCTTTTCGTCGGCATATCCAGCACCGGAGAAGAACTGCCGCAGGATGTTAGTCTGCCTCACGATCCCATTGACCTTATAATCGTTGGGATACGCGCAGTCAGAACCGACTTCCTCGTCCGCGAACCGGTTGCTCACGGAGAGCTCGCGAATGGCCGTGATGATGCGCGACTGGAACTCATCGCCACGCTCGATCACTTTCTGGATGCCGTCGTGGTCTACTTCGGAAAGCTTCAGAGCCTTTCCCGCGGCATCTTCCGCTAACCGTACAATCTGCTTTTGCTGACCGGGCGTGATCGATGTGTTTTTCATCGTCATCGCCTCCTTGTGAATGTGCTCCGGGAAGCCCCTGGCGGCGGGCCGATCGCATTGATCAGCGTTGTTGGGATTATATCAACGATTCTTCCAAAAGTCAAATTATCGACTCATTCGTGCGAATGAGTCGATAAAAGAATGGGCCGGTAAAAAAATCTGACAATTCTAGGCGCGGACAATTTTGTAGGGTTTTTTGGTCAAGTCCACTATCTTTGAGCCCTTTGTTTTCTTATTAATACCGGCGTGGATCACGGCGTCGATCATTTCGGCGGCTTTTTGGAACATCTCCCGGTATTTGGCCGGGTCCCGGAGCGGATTCTTTCCGGAAAGATTAGCGCTGGTTGCCACGATCGGTTTATCAAAATGGCGGAACAGTTCTTTTGTCCAGCGATGCTTGGCCAACCGAAAAGCGCCGGTATGCTTAACCGCGGCTAAAGGAGAAAGATTTTTGGCTTTCAAAATAAAAGTTGTCGGCTTTTTTGATTTCTGCATCGCCCGCTTTTGATCGGGTGAAAAACTGGCATAATCAGCCAGCATATTAAAATCTTTAACCAATATCGGAAAAGCCTTCCCGATCTGACGGCTCTTGATCTGATATATCTTTAGTAAAGCCTGCGGATTAGTGGCATCACAACCCAATCCGTACAGAGTTTCAGTCGGAAATATGACCACCCCGCCCCCATTGAGGATCTTTGCTATTTCCCGCTGTTTTTGGTTGTTTTTAGGCATATATTCAATATCCAAGCCATTATAGCAAAAAAGCGGGGGTGTGTCAAATGGCTAAAAAAACTGCCCGGATTGGGCAGTCTAATTAAAAAAACAAAGCCAGCGTATTCAAAATGAGGAAGTTGTAAGTGCCGTGAATGAGGGTGGTCATCAATACCGCCGTTACCGGAAAAACATCGGTCGCTTTGGCCACCTTAATGAACAGGAGGCCCCAGAAAAATCCGAGCATTCCCTGAAGGGAGAGCGCGATAGTGATCGACCAACCGTAAGACATGAATCCTTCAAAATTCGGGACGTGCGCCCAGCCGAAAATCAGAAAACTGCAAATAGCGCAGACACCCACCAGCCAGGGTATGCTTTTTCTTCGGCAGAAAATCATCACCAAAGTAAGCGGCGTCAGACGGAAAAGGGCTTCTTCAAACAGCGCCGCCATCAGAAGAAAAGAAAATTCTTCCGGCCAACCCCACAGCGAGGCAATCGAAGCTTCTCCGGGAAGGGCCATGATGATCAGGGAGGAAACCCCGACTCCCCACAGTAAAGAAACAAGTAATCCCTTCGCCGCCAGCTTAAGCCAGGCGATCACTCCTACCGGAGAATCATTCAACCAATTTTCTAACGCCGACCAAGCGCGGGCCGCTAGTGAGCGCAAATCTCACCTCCTGAATTTCAATGAACTATTTAATTATAACAAACTTCGATTATTTGTAAAACATAAAACCGGCGCGAGGCCGGTTTTAAAATTGTGGTGCTATCGGGAATCGAACCCGAGTTTCCGCCGTGAGAGGGCAGCGTCCTAGGCCACTAGACGATAGCACCGTGATTTTATTGAATGAGCCTTTTCAAGAATGCAACTATCGTGCCGTGTCCGCCGGAGGCGGATCCGCCTCCGGCGGAAGAGGGCAGCGTCCTAGACCACTAGACGATAGCATCATTCTGTTGGCTTATTATATCAAAACTAGCGCCTATTGCCTAGTATCTAATCCTTATTTATTAACTTCTTGAACTCTTCAACCAATGGGACATTTTCCGGGTCGGCGCCGTAAATGCCGGCCAGACTCAAAGCCGTCCAGTCAGCCAGCAAAGTGCTGGAGAATATCCTTTCCCAGACATTCCGACCAGATAATTCCACCTCCTCAACTTCTAATCCCCTGTCGCGATAAAGCTTAGCGGTAACTTCCATGCGTTTTTGATGACGTGGATGATCTTCTTTATCTTTCAGAAAAATGAAGTGAAAATTTTGAGATAACTTTTTGGATGCCTCAACGCTGTCAAACCCTGTCATTTCGTTATGATTCAGCTCGGAAAAATAATTATCAAAAGCCGGGGTTTTTCCGGTTTCGTTAAATTTTATTTTCCAGTTGTGGGCGATGGGATAATTTTTACGGGAGGCGTAAATAACCGGCACTGTCCCTGCAAGCTTTTTCGCCAGCATCGCCCCGGCTTTTTCATCCAGTCCGGAATCCAGATCAGCCAGACCAGAGATCTCTTTCAGCGCCTCGTCCATGCCGAGGATCGCCAACAACGCCTTCATGCTGAACCCTGTAGCCATTCGCGGCTGAACGCCCGTGTTCTGTAGCTCAATGTACGGCAGCCCGAGATTTTTGGCTTTTTCCAATAACTTCCCACCAGCCGCGATCACTGCCGTCGCCACGCCATTTTTTAACGCCACGTCCAAAGCATCCAAAGTTTCTTCGGTATTGCCGGAATAAGAACTGGCAATAACCAAAGTCTGATCCCAATCTTTATCCGGAAGATCCGGCAGACCATAATCGCGGTGAACCAACATATCTAAAATAGGAACGGCCACCTTCAATAGATCCCCCGCCAAACTGGACCCGCCCATTCCGGCAACCACAAACTTACTGTATTTCAACAGCTGGTCCTCGTTTTCTATTTTTGGTTCCCAAGAAAACTGCTTGGAAAAATTTTTAATCGCTTCGTCCATCATTAATTCATTATACATTTTTCTGTTATAATTTTAAAAATGCCCTTCGTGGGTAGTTTTCTGATCTATGAGCCCAGATTTCAAGAAAATAATTTACTGGCTTTTGCCGATAGTTTTGATTTTAAGTTTTTCGATGTTCTTGCACGGAAGACTGACAAATACGGCGGATTCCGACAGCTTTTACCACATCCGGCACGCCTGGCTCTATCGTACCGCTGGAGTATTTAATAGTTCATTTCCCTGGGTTCAATACTCGGTAGTCAATAAATATGCCGCCGATATCTGGTATGGCTTCCATGTCG
>CAYHBX010000056.1:0-3156 GCA_964355005.1 uncultured Candidatus Saccharibacteria bacterium
TTGGCTGAGATCGGAAATAAAACCAGCATTTTTCAAAAGTTTAGAACATAGTCGGCGTCGAAGGGATTGGTAATGCCGCTATAACGCATCAGGAACTGCCAACTGCTGAAGAAAATTCCGGCTAGCACCGACAGGATCACCATTCTCATTGCGCGCCTGTTTTATTGAGCTGGTAGCATAATAACAGAAATTCAGTCTTTTATCAATATTGCGGGTATCTCGGCAAAATGTTTAAGTGGTGGCAAGAAACTCTATGAATTTCGGCGATATCAAACTGAATCAAAGAAAAGACAAGGTGCTGTCTTTGCGTTATCCGGGAGGACATGAAGTGGTCAGTGGGGTTGAAGAAATTCAACATCCGGTTGTCCGCCAAGCGCTTCAAAAATGTGGCATCAATACCGGCTTTGATTTGTTGTTGAGTTCTAACCCCGCTCATCTTGAAAATTTCCTATCCGACCTAGCCACTGTCTTAAAGAAACCTCTTTAGGGTGTTTTAGCCCGCCTACCGCAGACGGCGCGCCAAAGGAGGATCTCTGTCATTGCGGGGTTTTTCTCTGTAATTCCGATCCCGTCCTTTGTCATTCCGGCCTTGAGCCGGAATCCAGTGTATGATTCTGGATTCCCGCTGGAGTTTACCCCGTACCGCGATACGGGGCGGGAATGACACAGTAAAGGGCTTGCGTTTTTGGGCGGATGTGTTATTTTATTTATCAGTTAGTCGAGGAGTAATCCTCGGCGCATTGAAAAGGAGGGTCTATGAAGTCTTGCTTCCTGTTTCCGAACGCGATTTCTCGTTTCAGCCTGCCCGTGCATATTGCTGTTATGGCAGTTTGGAATGCTGGTAGGGTCGCACAGGCGGCTGATCGAGGTGGCAAAACCAAGCAGGGTGAAGGTCATCGTTCCATTGTGACGCAGGGAGATCAGAAAGCCGAAAAAGTGCTCGTTGATTGTATCTTGGGCGCCTTCCCCGAGGCCAGAATTTTGTCTGAAGAGGACGCTGATAATTCTAATATGCTGAAGAAGGATCGCCCGGATGGTTTAATGGAGGCCGAACTTGCTTTCATCATTGACCCGGTTGATGGCACCGCTCCCTATGGTTCCTATCTTGGAACTTGGTGCGTGTCGGCGGGAGTAATGAAAAACGGGATGCTTATCGGAAGCGCGGTTTATGCTCCGGATCTCAATGGTGGGATGTTGTTGGTCGCGGAGGAGGGCAAGGGGACCATCGTCATTGATGGCGCGTTGGATTCTGTCAGAGAAATCGCGCCGCCGGAAACGTCTACCGCCCCAAAGAAGGCGACCGTCTTCCGAGGCGTTGACTCTGACCTTTACGAAGTGATGATCCGGCGGATTCCGGAGATCGCGATGAATGTCCGAGTGACCGGGGTTGCCAATTCCGGCATCCTTGCTCTCGCGCAAGTTGCCAGCGGGCGGATCACGGCCGTCATTCAGACTCCGCAGAAAGCGTGGGACTGGGCCGGCGCCTATCGCGCCGTGTTAGAGGCCGGACGGATTTTTTCTTTCTTCCGGCTAGTGCCTGATCCGACCGCTTCCGGTGCGGATATGCTGGTGGAAGGCGGGGTGAATGCCTACGATTTCGACGCTTTCTGTTACGACAAGGGGAACCGCCTCGGATTCGTCGCCGGAGAGCCGGCGATGGTTCGCCGGCTGATGAAGGTCATGCCCCGCACAGGTTGGTCGCGCACTAATCCGGAAAACGTTTCCGGCGCCTGGCAGTAGAAATTTCTCACCCGCCCCCATCGGCGGGTTTTTTGTTCCGTCATTGCGAGGTTTTTTTCTCTGTAATTCCGATCCCGTCCTTTGTCATTCCGGCCTTGAGCCGGAATCCAGTCCCCCCATTTGTCATTCCGGCCTTGAGCCGGAATCCAGTGTATGATTCTGGATTCCCGCTGGAGTTTACCCCGTACCGCGATACGGGGCGGGAATGACAGAGGAGGAGCGGGAAGGACACGGCAAAGGGCTTGCATTTTTAAAAGATTGATGTATACTATTCCTCGGCTCTTACAAAAGGAGAGGTGGCTTATGCCGGAAAGACAGCAGACAGACGACGTTGTTTTTTATCAGTGGCCGGGCGGGATGGCGAGCGTTGCCGGCGGAACGAGGACGGAAGTCAAATTAGATCGTCCGTGGCAGCAGGAGCTGAAAGTTGATAAGGCGACCTGTCCTTTTTGCACCAAACCGCAGGCGGAACTGAAGCGGTTTGAAGAGGGTGGCGGTTGGCGGCTCATCGATAATGCCTTCACGCCCTATCGGCGGGATGGCGGCATTCACAAGATGTTGATTCCCGCGAGTTGTTGGGCAGCGGAAAAATTGAGGCATCTAGGTGGCTATGACAGTATCTTGTGTGCCCTGCGCTTGATCCAAGGTGAACTGAACGGGCACTGGCAAAAGCCAATCTTGGTAAACGCGCACGTTGGCTATCTCGCGGGACAGAACGTGATGCATCTTCACTGGCACATCGTTCAGTATCTGTTTGACCGGGATCTGGATCCCGCTACCACCGCGGAGCTTCAGTACCTCTACGCGGAGGATGCTCGGATTTCCAAGCTGGTGTTCTGCGAGAATGAACAGGCGCTTGTCGGCGTGGGCGGAATCCGGGCGGGGCAATGTTTTATTGTTCCTAAGCCCGAGAGGTCAGTGGTTCTTCTGACCGATCTTGCCGAGCTGATCGCCAAGGTGGTTCATCAGTTTAATAATAAATTCCGCAGTAAGCAGGGAGTCGCGCCCGACTACAAGATTTCGCTTGCCTGGGATGGCCGGAGCTTCGCTTATGGCACTTACACGCCCGTTTTGAATCATTTGGGCGGCGCGGAGGACTTGGTGATGTTCCAGCCGAAGAATATGGGCGGGGAAAACTGCCCGATCACTATGCCCTGGACTCACGAAAAGACTCTCGAGCGTCTGATGAGTTGATCAAACGCCCACCTTGCGTAAAAGGTGGGCGTTTTTTATTCTTTGAGCATGCACACAAAAAGTATTTCCGCCTTTATGCCGGCATACAATGAAGAAGAAAATATTTTGGAGGCGGTCTCTGAAATTGATAATTATTTGAAAAAAAACTTCACGGATTACGAAATTTTGGTAATTGACGATGGCAGTAAAGACAAAACCGCGCAGATCGTTGAAGCGATGAGC
>CAYHBX010000057.1:0-3134 GCA_964355005.1 uncultured Candidatus Saccharibacteria bacterium
TACAAAATTGAGAGTGAAGGATATTATTTTGACATCTCTAAATTTCCGGAATATGGAAAACTTTCCCGTCGCACCAGCGAACAAGCCGAGGATTCCGTCTCCCGGATAGATGAAGGCATTAACAAAAAAAACAGGGGGGATTTCGTTCTGTGGAAATTTTCTAAACAGAACGAGCCGGTTTGGAAAACTCCGCTCGGCGCCGGTCGTCCGGGTTGGCACATAGAAGACACCGCGATCACTGAATATTTCTTCGGTCCGCAATATGATCTGCATGGAGGCGGAATTGATCTGAAATTTCCCCATCACGAAGCCGAGATCGCCCAGCAAGAATCGGCATCCGGTAAAAAACCAATGGTAAATATATGGATGCATGCCGGCACCCTGCTGGTCCGGGGAGAAAAAATGTCCAAAAGCGCGGGAAATTTTATCACCGTCCGGGATTTTTTAAAAAAATACTCCGAAGAAGTTTTCCGGTATCTGGTCGCCGGCCACCACTACCGATCCCCCATTGATTATTCCGATGATCTGGCTGATCAAGCTAAAAATTCGTTATGGACCATCAAGCAATTCATCGGAAAATTACGGCTGATTAGGAAAAAAGACAGCGGAAAAGTTGATGTTCCGGCGGAAATAAAAAACGCGGAAACAGAATTCCACAGGGCCATGGAAGACGACTTCAATACTCCGGAGGCCCTGGCGTCAATTTTCGGAATTATTAACAAGATCAATCCGTTGATCTGGGAATTATCTCAAGCGGAAGCGAAGCAACTGGAAAAATGGATCGTCCCCGTCCTTAAAACCCTGGGGATTGAGCTAAAATTCGGCAATATTCCCCTTAAAATACGGGCGATCGTAAAAAAACGAGAGTTATCCAGAAGTAATAAACAATTTCTCCAATCGGATGCTTTCCGTAAAGAATTGGAAACGCTAGGATATATAGTAGACGATACGCCGGCAGGCCCGCTGACCCTGCGGCGATAATGACTAATGACGAATTTCTAATTCCTAATTAGTCATTTATAAGAAATTAGAAATTTATGGCTCCCAAAAAAAATAATTTGAAGCTTCCGCCGCAAAATATTGAGGCCGAGAATTCCGTCCTCGGCGCTTTAATGATCGACAAAAATTCCATCATCCAGATCGCGGACGCTCTCTCCGCGCCGGATTTTTACCACCCGGGCAACTCCAAAGTATATGAAGCCATTTTCCACCTTTATGAAAAGCACCAACCTATTGATCTTTCTACTGTTTCCAACGAACTAAAAGAACGCGGCATTCTGAAAGATATCGGGGGTCTTACATATCTAAGTAATTTAGTAGCTTCCGTAACCACCGCTTCCAATATTGCCCACTACGCGCAGATCGTAAAAGAAAAAAAGATCCTCCGCGATATGATCCACGCTTCCGCCGAAATTGCCGAAAAAGCTTTTAATCCGGACGGCGATCTCGAACAGGCGATGGACAGTATTGAACAAAAAATATTTTCCATCTCCCAACGCTCGGTGCCGCAAAAATTCGCTCACGTCAAAGAAGGGCTACCGAAAGCCTACGAGCGGATGGAAAAATTACAAAACGGCGAAAAGATCCTTGGAGGCTTAGGTACCGGATTTTATGGCTTAGATAAACAACTTTCCGGTCTGCGTAATTCCGATCTGATAATCCTCGGCGCCCGGCCATCCTTAGGTAAAACTTCGCTGGCGCTGGATATCGCCCGTCACGTTGGCATACACGAGAACCAACCGGTTGGTATCTTTTCACTGGAAATGTCCAAAGACCAAGTCATTGACCGCCTGATCTCCGCTGAATCGGAAGTTCCGCTTTGGAAATTACGCACGGGCCAAAAAATGGACGCGACCGACTTCCAGTTGATCCAACAAGCGCTGGACAAGCTTTCCAAAGCTCCAATCTTTATTGACGACACCGCCTCACCGAATATTTTGCAGATGCGCTCTATGGCGCGCCGCCTGCAGACCGAACATGGACTAAGCCTACTAATCGTAGACTATTTACAACTGATACAGCCGCGTACTCACTCCGACAATATGGTACACCAGATCACGGAAATATCCCGCAACCTGAAAGCTCTGGGCCGTGAATTAAATGTGCCTATTTTGGCCCTGTCCCAGTTATCCAGAGGCGTTGAACAACGCGATAGCAAAGTCCCCCGTCTCGCCGACCTACGCGAGTCCGGATCCATCGAGCAAGACGCGGACATCGTTCTTCTTATCTACCGTGAAGATAAGACCAAAGGCAATCCTTCTCCGGAAGAACAGAATATTGCCCAGATCATCATCGCCAAGCACCGCAACGGCCCGTTGGGAGCGGTGGAATTAAGATTTGACCAGGAAAAAGCCAGTTTTAAAAATATTGATAAGACACACACCGCGGGATAAATCCTAAATTCTAAACCCTAAATCCTAAACAATATGATTCCCGAACCGATCAAAAAATTTGTTGATGCCGCGACTAAGTTGCCGGGCATCGGACCCCGGCAAGCCACCCGGCTGGCTTTTCATTTATTCGGGCAAGGAAAAGCCGAAATAGCCGAACTGGCGCTGGCGGTAATGGGGTTAGATGGCCTTTCGGTTTGCGCCACCTGCTTCGCGTCAACCTTAAACGGTGACACTTGTTCTATCTGTTCCAGTCCTAGTCGCAAAAAAGACTTAATAGCGATAGTAGAAAAAGAAACCGACCTGATCTCCATAGAAAAATCAAAAAAGTTTGACGGAAGGTACTTGGTGCTCGGAGAGATAAAAAAGGACGGCTTTCTGACCAATATCCAAAAGGTGCGCCTGAAAACCGTCCGGAACGCGGAAGAAGCAATTTTAGCGGTTAATCCGACTACTTACGGCGACATCAACGCTTCGCTGATCCAGCAAGAACTCAAAGATAACGTCAAAAAAATTACCCGCCTCGGCCGCGGTATTCCCACCGGCGGCGAAATAGAATTTGCCGACGAAGAAACCCTTGCAAGCGCCTTAGAACATAGGTCTTAACTTACCTCTATCAATCTATGCCGTTCGCAACGCTTTAGAGATTATAGTCTCATTCGTGCGAATGAGACTATAATAACTTGATATTTAATAGGTTCAACAAGTAAGTGCAACACTTTGAGATAATCAAAGTGTATGAAA
>CAYHBX010000058.1:0-3116 GCA_964355005.1 uncultured Candidatus Saccharibacteria bacterium
CCATATTACTGACATTACCTTTGGCCATTGAGATGCTGCCGAAATCAAAAGCGGAAATATCTGCCAGCAAGGGTCCCTTTGATTCAGATGCTGTTCCGGTGACTTCCACCGGAGTCGTCGCTTTTTGCGAAGAAGTAATTGATCCCAGCCAAAATAATCCTCCAAGGGCAGCTATCGTGATTACCGCGTAAATTATTGTTTTATTTGTCATGTTTTTATTTATTTTTCTTAATTAACCAACCAACTAACTAATCAACTAACCAACCAAGTAACCAAACACTCCTCTGTGGGGAATAAAAAGACGCGTGAGCAAACCCGTGAAGACGGGTCAAGCCAGCGTCCTAAAAAGCAGCCGGGCTGTTTTCGTGAAGCGCCAACCAACGGGTCAGCGATTGTTCTAAGGGCGAAGAATACGCGGGAGAAAGTTTGTATCGCCGGGTAAAATTTAAAACCGGCGAATTAAGTCCGCCCGTCAGAATACCGAAGCCCACCAAAAGAAGCAGGGCAAGGGACAATAGAAGTGCACTCAAAGAGGAGCCGCTGAATATTGCGGTAGTAAAATCGCGGAAAGTGTTGAGATGGAAAGCGGCAAAATCCAGCGCGCTCATAGCGTCCGGACAGATAATTCCTTGGGCGGTGGCGGCTAAGCACTTGCTGTGCGAGGTTTCATTGTGACCCATTGCCGCGAAGCCGAACACGGCCACGCCCGCGAAACCGAAAATTAGAAGCATTGCAAACAGGGATTTCATTGGCTTCAGGATAGCACGGACTGCTTTGTCATTGCGAGTACTCGAAGCAATCTTACATTGCTCGTATTACTTTACAAATCTAAATATTTCCGGTATTATCTTCATAGAACTTTTCAGGAGAATTAAGATGAAGAAGGGCATTACTCTCATTGAACTTCTCATCATTGTTGCCATTATTTCGATTATTGCGGCGCTACTAATTCCCGGGCTTGCGGCTATTGCTAAGGTTGAAAAGCAGAAGATGGCCTGGTCGCACGTTGACTATTTGGTTTTGGCCGAAGGACGATTTGAGAAGGCCGAGTATGTTTTTGACGGTCAGCAGTACACCGATGTGTATTTTCAGGACGGTCACAAGGCGCGCTTGATGGGAGTGAACACTGTCGGCTACGAACGAGGCGACAAGATCCGGGTTTCGCAAAAACGGCTTGGCGCGGGCACGGAGTACGAAAAGCTCGAATCATGTTATAAGATCGAAATTCTCGAAGCGGAGGCAAAGTGATGGAGAGGCGAAACTTCAACCTAGTGGATTTGATCATAATTATTCTGATGCTGATCGTGCTGTCCTCGTTCGCCGTCGTCGCTGTTTTCGGCATCCGCGGCTACTAGTTTCCGATCTCACACATACGTGTGAGATTTTTGTTTTCGATTATTGCCATTGCGAGGCTTTTTTCTCTGAAATCCCAATCCCGTCCTTTGTCATTCCGGCCTTGAGCCGGAATCCAGAGTATTTGACCAGATTCCCGTCACCGCGAGCCTCGACCCACTGGACCTATAAATCTTATAAGACATATAAAACTTATCGCTTCCCCGTCCGTCATTGCGAACATCATCCTTACAAGCTGGAGTTTGTAAGGATGATGTGTGGCAATCTTACATTTATCTTTACAAATCTAAGCATTTTCGGTAGCATCTTCATAGAACTTTTTGAGGAGAAAGTGATGACCTGGTACTGGTGGGTCGTTGCTGTGTTGGCGTACCTGCTTTGTGGCTTCGGGGTGATTTACGCCCTGGTGCGTCTGGATGAAGAGGCTGGTCGGACGGAAGAACATAATGACGGAATCGAGGTTCAGGGAGCGTTTTTCTGTTTTTTCCTGTGGCCGATCGTTTTGCCGTTGCTGGCCCTCAGTCTGGCCAAAAGAAAAAAGTAGTGTTTCCGGCCCCACCTTTACAGTGGGGCCTTTTTATTGTAGAATCTCGGCAGTTCGTTTCGGAGAAAGATATGATCATCTGCCTAGTGTTAATTTCGACTTATGCGTTTGTTGGATTGATGGTTGTCCGTATCGCGTCTGAAATTTTTGACGGGCCGGTTCTTAAGGGAGGCAACGAAGGATTAATGCTGACGCTTTCTATTCTCACCTGGCCCATGCAGCTATTGATGATCTTGTCAGTAAGCATCGAAGCCCCCAGCCATCGAAGAGATGAGCTTCGTGCGCTAGAGCTTGAAAGGAAACGACTTCTTGCAGATTGTTCTATTGGCGGGCCGGATATTCCAAGAATTCTGAAAATAGAAAAAGAGATTGAAGCATTGCAAAACTGCCCCTAGCGGGCGGTTTTTCTTTTCCAGACATTCTCACATTCTTGAGAATGTGAGAATGTTGCGTCGGTTGATGTTCTGTGGTAAAATCACGGCAGCTCGTTTCGATCCCTCACATAACAAGTTATGTAAGGGACAAGGGAGAAAATCATGGCTTGGTACTGGTGGGTGATTTTCATCATCCTGCCCAGCGGTCCGACGATGGCCTCTATGGCGGCGAATGACTACAGAGAGATATGTCGAGAGCGTGGTCTGCCGGCTAGCAATTTTAGGGCTCGTACTTATTACATACTCAACTTTTTCTTTTGGCCGGCGTGGATGCTCTACCAGGATTCACTTGCAATGAGAAAGGATCCCTGGAGAACTGTTCGGTATGCGTTCATCCCATTTTGGTTACCCCCGTTGGCACTCTTAAGATTATTCAAAAAGATCGGCAAATCGATCGCGAAAGGAAATAAGTAGCCGCCTCGCTTTACGGCGGGGCTTTTTTATTGCAAAATATACCCGTGACTAAAGCTAAGAAAAAAGAAAAAGTCTTCGTTGGTATGAGCGGCGGAGTAGATTCCAGCGTGGCCGCGGCATTACTCAAAAAGGAAGGCTATGATGTTGTGGGCATACACCTGAAGTGTTTCAACGTGGATGGTTGCGCCGCGCAAGATGCCGAGGACGCGCGCCGAGCGGCGGAGCATTTGGACATTCCTTTTTATACTTTTGATTACGAGAAAGAATATAAGAAAAGGGTAGTGGACTATATGGTAGCCGGCTACAAAAAAGGCATCACGCCGAATCCGGATGTGATGTGCAACAAGGAAATTAAATTCGGGCTTTTCTAC
>CAYHBX010000059.1:0-3108 GCA_964355005.1 uncultured Candidatus Saccharibacteria bacterium
GGCGGTCCCGCAAACAAGGAGAAAAAGGCCAAATGGTATCTCTGCCGCAGCCTTTGTATTTGTCTAAAGTTATGCTATTTTGCTCTAGCTGCGGCAAGGCCGTCCGTCCAAAGGTTCGGATGTCCGGAGATAAAAAGGAGCGAATCTGCCGGAAGTGCGAGGCGGTAATTTAACAATAACCGACAACAAATAACTTACGACCAACGACATGGACAATAAAATTAAACAAATTGAGAAGGTGGTAGTGAATAGCGGCATTGGCCGGCTATCCACCCAACCGAATTTTCAGGATAAGATCCTTCCGGCTTTGGTCGCCGATTTTGCGGCTATCACCGGGCAGAAACCTTCCGAGCGGCCCGCTAAGAAATCTATTTCCAGCTTCAAGCTTCGTCAGGGTACTATTGTCGGCTTGAAGGCCACCCTCCGCCGTCGACGCATGGCGCAATTTTTACAAAAAGTAGTTAAGGTGGTTTTACCGCGCGTCCGCGATTTTCAGGGCATAGATCAAAAAAACATTGACCAGCAGGGGATACTGACCTTCGGAGTTAAGGACCACTACGTTTTTCCGGAAGTAACTCCGGACGCCACTCGGCAAAGTTTTGGAGTTGAAATTACGGTGGTTCCTAAAGATGAAAAAAATCACGAGGAAGCAATTGAATTTTACAAAAAATTAGGCGTGCCCTTTGCCAAAGCAAATGAAGGTAAAAAGCGATAATGGCTAAGAAATCAGTGGTAGCGCGTGCCCTAAAAACGCCCAAGTTCTCCACCCGGATAGTCCGGCGTTGTTTCCGTTGCGGAAGGAAGCGCGGCTACATGCGTCCTTTTGGTGTTTGCAGAATTTGCTTCCGTGAACTGGCAACAAAAGGTGAAATTCCCGGAGTTAAAAAATCCTCATGGTAAACAGATTTATAAATATTATTAAGAATGCTCAAAAGGCACGTAAGGAATACGTGAAGTTTCCGTATTCTAATTTTGATTTCTCGGTCGCGGAGATCTTGGCTAAAAAAGGTTTTATAGAAGCGGTCGCGAAAAAAGGACGTCTGCCAAAGCGTATCATTGAGGTCAAAATGAAATATGACGAAACCGGCCGGGGAGCTATTGAAGGTGTGCGTTTCTGGAGCAAGCCTGCCCGCCGGATGTATACCGGATATAAATCAATAAAGCCGGTCCGTCAGGGATACGGCGCGGCGATCGTTTCTACTTCCAAAGGAGTTATGGCTGCCGATGAGGCGCGAAAACAAAAAGTTGGAGGGGAGATATTATTTGAGATCTGGTAAAGCAATCGCGAATATACAAATAAAACAAAAGGATGAGTAAATTAGCAAAAAAACCTATAGTGATCCCGCAAGGAGTTGAGGTAAAACTCAATGAGGGGGTTTTGGAATTTTCCGGAAAAGAAGGAAAGTTGGGGGTTAAAACTCTTCCGTATGTTTCTATTGAAATTAAAGACAGCAATATCCAGTTGAAAATGTTACAGACTATGAAGCAGGGCCGGGCGAACATTGGTACTATGGCCTCCTTGATAAAAAATGCTTTGGCGGGCGCCGCTGCCGGATTTTCAAAAACTTTAATATTGGAGGGTATCGGTTTTAAGGCCGCGGTAGACGGCGCGAATTTGGTAATTACCGCCGGATATTCTCACCCGGTAAAGTACACAGCGCCGGCCGGAGTGAAGATCACCGTTGAAAAAAATGTTATTAAAGTGACCGGCGCCGACAAAGCCTTGGTTGGATTGGCGGCTTCAAAGATTCGGAAGATATACCCTCCGGAACCTTATAAAGGGAAGGGTATCCATTATAGTGATGAAGTTGTGCGACGTAAGGCCGGTAAGAAAGTAGCGGGTACCGGAACGGCGGCTTAATAAACGACCAACAACTTACGACTAACAATAAAAGATTATGAATAAATCAAACAAGAAAAATTTAAACAGAAAATCCAGGAAAGCGCGATCGCGCGCTAGGATTTTCGGAACGGCCGAAAAGCCACGCTTGGCGGTTTTCCGGAGTAATAAATATACCTACGTGCAATTGATTGATGACGCGAAAGGGCACACGGTTGCCGCGGCCTCCACTAAAGAATTAAAGGGTGGCAAGAAGACGGAGTTGGCGCAAAAACTGGGTGAAGCGGTAGCGGAAAAAGCGAAAAAGATTGGCGTTAAGGAGGCGGTTTTTAACCGGTCATTCTATCGCTATCATGGGCGGGTGAAGGCGGTCGCCGAAGGAGCGCGAGCCGGAGGACTTAAGATTTAATATTCAACACTATGGAAGACAATAAACCACAAGTTAATACAGTAGCTACACCAGTGGCGCCGGCTCCAAAAACAAGCGCGCCTCAACGACCGATGATGCAGAGAGGCAGAGGGCGTGGTTTTGGCGGAGGAGGAGGACGGGGCGGAAGAGGTCCGCGTCCGAAAGAACAAAATCCGAGCGGCTTGAAAGACAAAGTTTTAGATCTTCGGCGTGTTACCCGTGTAGTTGCCGGAGGTAAGAGATTCCGTTTCCGGGCGACCATTATCATGGGCGACGAAAAGGGGAGAGTGGCGATCGGTGTCGCTAAAGGAGCTGATGTTCAGGCCGCGGTTGGCAAAGCTAAGCGTTCCGCCGAAAAGAATATATTCACAATCCCGCTGAAAGGACGTACTATTCCTCACGAAGTAGAGGCAAAATTCAGCGCCGCCCGGGTAAAGATCAAGCCGGCAGCGGAAGGACACGGTTTGAAGGCCGGTGGCGCGGTCCGTTTGGTGCTGACAATGGTTGGCATAAAAGATGCCACCGCGAAGTGCCTCGGCCGGACCCCGAATAAATTAACCAATGCCATGGCGACCTTGGAGGCATTAAAAAATATCAGAGTCAGAACTAAAAAATAATTATGAATTTAAGCGATCTACAACCGAAGCACCCACTGAAAAGTAAAAAACCGCGCGTTGGCCGTGGCGGTAAGCGTGGCACGATGTCCGGAAAAGGACAGAAGGGACAGAAAGCCCGCGCCGGACGGCGTATTCGTCCAGCGGTCCGCGATTTTATCCAGCGTCTTCATAAATTGCGCGGCGTTAAAAATAAGCGGCACACCTTGGATCTGGCGGTAATTAATGTTGCCGACCTGATGAAA
>CAYHBX010000060.1:0-2760 GCA_964355005.1 uncultured Candidatus Saccharibacteria bacterium
ATCCTGCGGCAGTTCTTACCTAGCGTCGGATATGCCGACGAGAAGGTCGTCAAGCAGCTCCCGCCGAACGACGAGGGTTGGTTCGCTATTCCGAAGTGGCAGACAATGGCGCCGACGTACGGCGAGGCGGTGGAGAAGGTGCTTGCAATGATCGCGTCGAAGCGGAATTTTCACAACTACCGTGACGGCCGGCTCGGAGAGGAGTATCTGCGACAGAGCGAGCGGTCGGTGGCGATGTGGGAGAGGCTCGGCGACGCGCAGAAAGATCATGATCTCCTCATTGTACCCGCGCAGTTCGGTCTCCGTCACCGCGGTCGCTCCGTTCGTCGCGCTCGTGAAGTTTTCACGACCAACGAGTTCGGTCTCGGCGTTTTCGCGATAGGTATCATGTTGCTGACCCATCCGGAACGTCTTCAGCATTATGAAAATCTCTGGATTGACTGCGCGGGCGACGAATATTCTTGTGACGCCGGTGGGCGTTTCGGCCGCGCTCCGTACTTCGACTTCGGCGTTGACGGGGTCGGGTTCTACGCGGACTGGTCTGGCGTTGCCGGCGCGGACTGCGGTTCGGTGTCCGCTTTTCAGCAGTAGCCCGCCGAAGGCGGGAAGCACTGCCTCCCGGAGGGAGGCAGTAAAGTTCCTTTGATTTTTTGGGAGCGGGTTGTCTACCTAAGTAGACAACCCGCTTTTTTGTTTCTAAAATATTTATGGATAGGCTAATGCAACCGGTCTCAAGGGATAACGGTTCGCCTAGTCCCTCTTCAAAAGAGTTTTTGAGGAGCTACTGCTTGCCGTGGTCTAGTGTGGGTTTTCCGTAAAGATCGGAGATGCCACAAAAGACAACCCGGGTGTGTTCCTGGCTAACACAGAAAGGACTTCACCTGATCAGCTAGAACTTTCGGTGACGCGGATGGGCTGCGGCAATATTGTGACGCCGATGAGCGTTTCGACAACGCTCCGTACTTCGACTTCAACGATGACAAGGTCGAGTTCAACGCGAACTGGTCTGACAATGCCAACGCGAACTACGGTTCGGTGTCCGCTTTTTTCAGAAGTCGCTTCTCAATTAAGAAAATCCCCACTTTTTCAGCGGGGATTTTCTTAAAAAGAATGTTATTGACTCATTCGCACGAATGAGACTACAATGCTGTTTATGATTTTTACGAACCAGAAACAGATTATTGCGGTTTTGAAATCATTGGCTAATCCGAGGCGTCTTCAAATTATCACTTATCTAAAAAAGAAAGAGTCCTCCAATGTTTATGCGATTGCTAGAAAAATCGAATTATCCCACAGAAGCACCTCGAAGCATTTATTGAATTTAGAAAATGCCGGATTGGTGTCTCGAAAACAGCGGAGCCGAGACGTTTTCTACCAGCTTAATTCCGGAATTTCTCCGGTAATCATCAGTATCATAGACTCATTCGCGCGAATGAGCGAATGACAATTTGAAATTTGAATGGAATTCAAGATTCTTAAAAGATCAAAAAAATCCTGGGCGAGGCTGGGAGAAATTCATACCAAGCACGGCGTTATTCATACGCCGGCTTTTGTTCCGGTTGGTACGCAGGCATCGGTGAAAGGAATTACTCCGGAGCAGCTAAAAACTATCGGCGCCGATTCTTTATTGTGCAATACCTATCATTTATATTTGCGTCCCGGTGATCAGCTTGTTAAAAAAATGGGCGGTTTGCATAAGTTCATGAATTGGGATCGGCCGATCTGGACGGACAGTGGCGGCTTTCAGGTTTTTAGTTTGGGCGCGGCCATTGAGCATGGCGGGGTAGGTAAGATCATAAAAAACTAAAAAGCCGCCGAGGGTCTCACCCATAGGGCTACGACCGAGGGAGAGAGTGAACACTCGGCTCAGGAAAAATTTACCAAGATCAGCGAGGAGGGGGTAGAATTTAAATCTCACCTTGACGGTTCTAAGCATTTTTTAACTCCGGAAAAATCAATAAAAATTCAGGAAAATCTTGGAGCGGATATTATTTTCGCTTTTGATGAGTGCACTTCCCCGATGCACGACTACAAATACACGAAACGTTCAATGGAGATGACCCATCGCTGGGCGCGACGCTGCCTCAAGGCCTTCCGGCCTAAGCTAAAAAGTAAAAAGGAAAAAGTAAAAAGTATTGGCCAAGCGCTCTTTGGCATTGTGCAGGGCGGCGCGTACAAAGATCTGCGGATCGCCAGCGCGAAGGCGATTGCGAAGATGGGTTTTGACGGTTTTGGTATCGGTGGTTCATTCGGAAAATTAGAAATGCGGAAAGTTTTGGATTGGGTCATTCCGGCTTTGCCGGAAGCCAAGCCGCGTCATTTACTGGGTATCGGCTCGGAAAAGGATATTTTAGACGCGGTCAAAAGGGGAGTGGATACTTTTGATTGCGTGGCGCCGACGCGGATCGGTCGCAATGGCTCCGCTTTTATTAAGGGCGGTAGCTTGAACGTCAAAGCCGGCAAGTTTTCAAAAGATAAAAATCCGATAGAAAAAAATTGCGGCTGTTATACTTGCCGGAATTTCTCCCGTAGTTATTTGGTGCATCTTTTCCATGCCAAAGAAATGCTCGGGCCGATCCTGACCACCATTCACAATCTTTGGTTTATGGAAAATCTAATGAAAGGCATCCGGGAAAAGATTGCGAAAGAAAAATAATATCAAAAAACACCCGGCGGGGGTGTTTTTTGATATGTGCCGCGGGAGGGAATCGAACCCCCGACGCAAGGTTCTTCCAGAACCAGCTGGACTATATCATCATC
>CAYHBX010000061.1:0-2507 GCA_964355005.1 uncultured Candidatus Saccharibacteria bacterium
TGGGCTAAGTCGTAACAAGGCACGCGTAGCGGAAGCTGTGCGTGGATCAATTAAACTAAAATCTTTCAAACTTTTGTTTGACTAGATAAGTAGTCGATTTTTAAGCAATTAATTAAAAGTGTTAGTCGTGGAGCTTTAAGTCACGACTGTAGGTAGTGGCATAAACGTTGTGCCGTTACTGAAGTTGGGGCAACTACAAAGTTGAGGACTGAAAGGACGAAATCCAGCTCTTGAGTACAATGGCTGTGGTTGAGGACGATATGGAACAACAAAAACTACCGGATATTTTCGGTAGTTTTTGTTGTGTGGATAAGGCCGGTAGTGGATTTTTTATGTATAGGGGATAGAATGGAGGATATGACTCATACTAATAAAAAAGGTTTCACGCTCATCGAGCTTCTGATAGTTATCGGTATTTTGGCGATTTTGGCAACGGCCGTTATTTTAATTTTGAATCCGGTTCAGCTTTTCAAGCAGGCGCGCGACTCCCAGCGTATTTCCGACCTTGCCACAATGAAGAGCGCCCTAGCCTTCTATCTTTCCACGGTGTCTTCTCCTAGTCTTGGCACTGCCGCAACTTGCTATGCTTATCAGTCTGCGGGCGTAGCTTTACCCGCCGATTGTGATTTACGCCATACGGCTTCCGCTGAAGTTTATAGCGCCGCTCTATCTGTAGGCGATGGTATTGGTGGCAGTCTTGGCTGGATACCGGTAGATTTTGGCAAGGTTCCGGGCGGAGCGCCACTATCAGTTTTGCCTCGCGACCCTCAATCCGGAGCGGGTAGATTTTATTCTTTCGTCAGCAATGGAAGCAGTACCTTTGAATTGAACGCGGACATGGAGAGCGATAGATATCAGTGTGGCGGTTCTGATGATGTGGAAAAAACTGACGGGGGTGATAAGCCACTTGCCGTTGACCCATGTCCGGCTGATCAAACAGATTCGGTTTACGAAGTAGGGAATGATCCTGGCCTCAACCTTTAGTCTGGTTGTTTTAGTTTTTTTACTGGGGGCGCAATGGTTACTGCGCCCTTCGGTTTTCTGGCGGACTGCCCGGATAATTTTCTGGGCGTTGGCGGCCGGAGGCGTCCTTTTGCCTTTTTATTTAAGTTATCAGCAATACCAGCTTTGGTTGGCGCATCCGGTTTCGCAATTACTTTTACCGCCTCATCAGAGCATTTCTTACTTTTTAAAATACGCGCTGAACAATTTCTTTTTCTCCGGTCTCTTGGATGTATTTTTGGCGGCTTCCGGATGGCTGGTAGTCAAGTTATTGAATAGAGCCAAGAATTATGAGGTTTTTGATTTATCAGAGGGGTACTTGTTTGGGTCGTCCATTTTATTGATCGGCATTTCTAATGTTTTTTGGTACTTGGCGGCCGTGCTAGCAGTGGGCTTGGCGGGGTCGGCCTACAATTCAATTTTTCGCCGTGGCCGGTTTTCGCTCCAATATCTTTGGCTCCCGCTAGCGATATTTACTATACTTATAGTAAATATCCTGAATTAAGAATTATGAATGATGAATTAAGCTCCCGAACCCATTCATGATTCATAATTCGTTATTCATTATTCAACTCAAATGGTACAAATTCCCGACGACAAATTAAAAGAGATACTGGTCCGCGACGGAGCGGTTAGCGAGAAGGATTTTGATTCCGTCGCGCGCGACTCCAAAAGAATGGGGCAGTCAGTTGCTGATGTTTTAATATCTAGGAATTTTGTTAAGCCGGGATATTACAATAATTTACTGGCTAAATATTTTGGAATGGAACTGGCTAATCTTTCCGTCCAGCCAATCGATGAGGCGGCGTTGCGGCTTTTGACCGAAGAATTAGCCCGGCAGAAAAAAGCGGTGGTTTTTAAGCGGGACGAAGAGGGAACTTTGCACGTGGCAATGGGTGATCCGACCGATCTAGCGACAATTGAATTTCTATCCAGCCGTTTAGGCGCGCGGATAAAACCTTATCTGGCGACCGACGAAGACCTGAAAAAAGGATTCGCGGTTTACGGACGTAAATCAGCAGAAGAATTCCGGAAAATTATTGAAGAAAATATTCAGGCGACTTTACGGGCGGCGATCGGCGGGAAAATTGAAAAAGAAGCCGCGCAAGAGCTTCCGGTGGTGGCTATCGTTGATAACCTAGTTTCTTACGCGATCTCTTCGCGCGCTTCCGATATTCATATTGAAATTTTGGAGGATGGCGTCTTGGTTCGTTATCGTATCGACGGCATTTTGCACGAAATCGGAAAGATGCCCAAAGAAGTTCACGCTCCGATTGCCGCTCGTCTGAAGCTGCTATCCGGATTGCGTCTAGATGAGCACGCCAAGCCGCAGGACGGCCGTTTTCGTTATCAGGCCGGAGGGGATCTGATAGACATCCGCGTTTCGGTGATTCCGGCTTTTTATGGCGAGAAAGTTGAAATGCGTCTGCTTTCTTCAACGGCGCGCGCGTTATCTTTTGAAGAGCTGGGCATGTTGCCGGATACCATCAAAGCCGTTCAGGAAA